>JAXHMK010000017.1 GCA_034521495.1 Balneolaceae bacterium | reverse complement strand
CGTTCCTTCGGAACTTTCTTTTCTGCTTTGATTCCATCATTAATTGTGTTGAAATGTTCTTCATACATTAGTGACACTATTAACTGTTTTGTTTGCCTCTTATTTGTATGAACCGATATCTCTCTATTCCTTACAATTTTCAGAAATCCAGTCCCATTAATTTGCTCGAACATTGCTCCAACGGAGCAAGATCAACAGCATAGTGCGAAGCGCTATGGAATAATGGCAGACCAGATCCCATCAGCCCTGAAAGGGCGTAAGCCAGCCCTTTAATTTTAGTCCCACACATAACGTTCATCATAATCCATCCCATATTTGTCCAAAAACATCCTGAACTCATCTTTGAATGAAAGATGTTTGTGATGCGATTCCTGATCTCGAATATAATCACTCACCTTATCTACATTTTTCGGTGATACGGAGAAAATTCCATATCCTTCCTGCCAATAAAAATCCTTGTATTTCTCCCCTTTTGATTTGATCCACTTTGATGAATTTTGCTTCAATTCCTGAACCAATTTCATTTGGGATATCTTCCTTGATAACAGACATAAAAGATGAACGTGATTCTTATGTCCTCCAATTTGAACCGGATTGCATTCAAAATTCTTGCAAATTCCACCGAGATAGTTGTACAGATGGGGTTCGATCTGTTTATCGATCAATTTTACTCTGTGTTTGGTGCTGAAAATAATATGCGTATATACCTTGGATAATGATTGTGGCATTGCTTGTTGAATTATGGATTGCGCCCACTTCGGGGCTTTTGTTTTTAATTCGTTCTATTCTATTCATAGCGCTTCGCACTATGCTGTTGATGTCGTCCCTTTTGGGACTCTTCTTATATCTGTATGAACCAGGATTTTTCAATTCCTTACAGTTTTAATGAACTTCCTCGGTCAGAGTCCACGAAGTATCAACACGTCCAAAAAATTTAAGGTTACCTATACGTCTTTCTTGAAGTGGCCTCTTTTCTTTTTTAAACCGAATACCAATCCATAATATCCAACACTGATGAAGAATTACTCCAACTCCAAAAGAGCTCAAGTAAAAAAATCCCTGTCCCTGAGACTAGCCACCGAAGCATTTTACGGGATTAAATATATTCTAAGAGGGAAGTGAACAACCCGGACATTACCACAATCCCAAAAGAGCTGAATTAATTACTTATAAGCTGAAAATTCTAAAAACATTCATTCTTTAAAATTACAATATCGAAAATATGGGCATATAGCTTAATTTCAACGTTGCTCCAACGGAGCAAAATCAGCAGCATAGTGCGAAGCGCTATGGATTATGCAAGCACCAAATTCCATCAGCCCTGAAAGGGCGTAAGCCTTCTACAAAAAACCTTTATTGTTCCCTCAATTTTGTCAATATCCATTCTCTTAATTAACCAAAAATCATCCTATCTTTCGTAATGAAATTATATTGGCCATAAAATCTGTACCGATGAACAAAAAGGTTCGCAAAGAAGCGGAAAAACTCCACATTCCCACCATCAAACGGCACATTTTTTTGTGTGCGGATCAAACCAAACCGAAATGCTGCAAAAAAGAGATTGGTTTAAAATCGTGGAAATTCCTCAAGAAACGGTTGAAGAAGTTGAACCTTGACGGACAAGGCGGTGTTTATCGAACCAAAGCGAACTGTCTGCGTATTTGCAAACGCGGACCGATTGCCGTTGTCTACCCTGAGGGGGTGTGGTATCACTCCTGTTCGCCGGATGTTTTGGAGCGAATTATCCAGGAACATTTGATAGGCGGTACACCGGTTCAGGATTACCAGTTTGCAGAAAATCCATTACTTTTTGAAGATATTAACATTAAATCATCGGATGAGTGAACCCGTCAGACCGCACCCTCCATCGGCCAAGCCTGCTCTACGAAGTTTTAACGTAGTTGAGGCTATGGAGGGCAAGTCAAGCGGTCAGACGGGTAGTTCTTTTTCGGTCATCTCACTCATCAGGTAACCGGCCTAATTTAAAAATTATACCATGGTAAATATTTCGAGATTTATAAAACGATGGATGCCTGCGAAAGATGAAATTCAGGATCCCAAAAAGGCCATTGCCATGATTCGGCGTGAATATGAAGGTATCCCCCTGGATAAAGAGTCCGTCGATTTCAATCCATTTAATCAATTTACAAAATGGTTTAAGGATGCTGTTAAGCAAGTCTCTGCAGATGCCAATGCGATGACATTAACAACAGTCGGCGAAAAGGGTCAGCCATCCTCAAGAACTGTTCTACTGAAAGAGTTTGATAAGAGCGGATTCGTATTTTATACAAACTATCAGAGCCGAAAAGGCCGCCACATCCAAAACAATTCGCAAGTCTCGATTACGTTTTACTGGGCTGAATTGATGAGGCAGATTCATATTGAAGGAAATGCTCAAAAAGTACCGGATACGCAATCAGATGAATATTTCAAATCCCGGCCGGTAGCCAGTCAGTTGGGAGCCTGGGCCTCCAGCCAAAGTGAGGAGGTTGAATCACGATCTGTTCTCAAAGAAAAAATGAAAGAGTTTGAACAGAAGTTTGGTGATGAGATTCCGCGTCCGCCGCACTGGGGCGGATTTCTGGTAGTGCCGCACCGCATCGAGTTTTGGCAGGGACGATTAAACCGGCTTCACGACCGGATTTGTTATACGCTTGAGGAGGAAGACTGGGTGATTAAGAGGCTTTCGCCATGATCGTTGAGTAGCCACAGAAACACAGAGACGAATATTATCGTTGACACTCAGTTTTTCCCAATTCGAATACGTATTCTAATATAGTGTTATGCCAAGTATGAAATTTCGGTTTACTGAATGGAGTTATAATTTTGAGGCTGTCCAAAAAGAAAATGTGAGGGAAATCAATTTTTGATTTTTGTCATACTGGACCCCGATCCGGTATCTCCAAACATAGTTAAAGATTGGAGATTCTGAATCGAGTTCAGAATGACATCCTTTTGGACAGCCTCAATTTTTAACCGACATTTGATTCTTGACTCGACAATAGTTTCAATTTGATTGAAAATTAGCTTACTTATAAACATGGAAATCAGACACCCCGACTATAACCGAATCAGCATTAATCCTGAAATATGTTTTGGAAAACCCAGGATTGATGGTACCAGAATGCCTGTTTCAAGCATTTTAGAATATCTTTCTGCAGGTATGTCGGTTGAGGAACTTTTAAAAGAATTTCCATTTCTTTCTAAAGAGGATATCATGGAAGCATTGGCATTTTCAGCCAGGATGATGCAAGATAAATTCTTTCCTTTTGAACAAGCTTCTTAATGACATTTTTTCTGGACATCAATATTCCCTTGTCATTTGCCAATTTTTTAGAAGGTGAGGGTCATAAAACTATTATCGGGGCCAAATCAGGTTTTCATGGTTCCACTGACTGGGAAATATGTGAACATGCCATTAAAAATAAATCGGTAATTGTTACACACGATCTTGATTTTGGTGAATTGTTAGCTGTTAGCGGATCTTCAAAACCTTCTGTCATTATTTTTAGAATTCAGCCTCTTACGGTAGAGAATATCAAAGAATCATTCTCGCAAATCATCAAAGAAACAAAGAATGAATTGAATGAAGGCGCTATTGTTGTTATTGAAAAGAGTAGTTACAGGTTGAGAAAACTACCAATTCGCAAATAGATCGATATTTAAAATATTCTCATTTAAAGCTAAAATTTGAATTTAATCCAACAATTATCTTTAGATACTCTCCTTACCCAAACAAATCTTTTTCATTATAGTCCAGGATTTCTTCATCAGAACGTTCATCTAAACGAGTCAACCGAGCAACACGATTCTGAATTCGTTTGATCTCTTCCTGGATTTGCTTCCCTTTTGGCCTTCCGGTCTTCCTCTCCAATCGTTCTTTCAAAGCCTTCGAAATAGCTTCTGTAATAGTTTCCCCTGTCACTTCAGAAAGCTCCCTGGCTAACCGGTCCACTTCAGCATTTTTTATACTCAGTGCCATAATCATATTGTATTGATTATATATTTATATATAGAATATATAAAACGAAGTGATTTAAAACATATTCTGGCTTTTTTATCATTGATGGTATTTCAAACATTATTCATCCTCTCTATTTACAGTTATATTTAGGCAGATTAAAAAAAGACTACAAATGACTGACGAAATCTCACAAGAACATCCTATCGCCGCCATCGCCACTCCTGTTGGAGAGGGTGGAATTGCTGTGATTCGGGTATCCGGGAAGAATGCGATGGAGAAAGTGAGCCAGTGTTTTCAAGGAAAAAATCTTGCAGAGGTCGAATCCCACACCGTCCACTTCGGAAAAATTATCAATAAAGAAAACCATGTGGTTGATGAAGTTCTGGCCACGATTTTTCGAAGCCCGAGATCGTACACCGGGGAAGATACATTGGAGATCTCCTGCCACGGTGGGGTTTTGGTCACACAGGCTGTTTTGGAGACGGTGCTGGCGCAAGGTGTTCGATCCGCCAAACCAGGAGAGTTTACCCAGCGAGCTTTTTTGAACGGTAAACTGGAATTGAGTCAGGCTGAAGCGGTGGCCGATCTGATTCACGCCAAAAGCATCAAAGCGGTGGATGCGGCTCATCAACAATTGGAGGGACGGCTGGGCGAGCACATCAAAAAGTTTCGTCAGCAGATTATCGATGCCACGGCGATGGTGGAGCTGGAACTCGATTTCAGCGAAGAGGATGTGGAGTTTGCCAACAAAGAGCAGCTTCGGGAACTGTTGGTTGAGGTGGATGAGGAGATCGGCAGCCTGCTGGATACGTATGAAACCGGACGGCTTGTAAAAGACGGCGTGAAAACCGTATTCATCGGCCGGCCGAATGCGGGAAAATCCACGCTTCTGAACACGCTTATTGGAAGCGAACGGGCCATCGTCACAGAGATCGCCGGAACCACCCGCGATACCATTGATGCCGACTGGAGCTACGACGGACTCCTGTTCAAACTGATCGACACCGCCGGCCTTCGCGAAACCGAAGATATCATTGAAGCCGAAGGCGTAAAACGCTCCCAAAAAGCGTTCGAACAGGCCGACCTCGTCGTGTACCTGAAAGACCTCTCCCAACCGATCGATCCCGACGAACGGGAAGAGATCGCCTCCTTCCAAAAACGGGCCTCCAAAACACCCTTCCTGCTGGTAGGCAACAAACTCGACAAAAGTACGCCGGACAGCCCCGAGGGGTCGGGGCAGGCTCTGTCCGGCACCTCGGAAAGTATAAAAGGCGATGAACGCGGAACCCCAAAAGACGAACGCCTCCACTATGATCTGAAAATCTCCGCCCTCGAAGGCGAAAACATCGAACCGCTCAAAAAAAGAATGAAACAGCGCGCCCTCGAAAACAAAGACTACGATACCTCCAGCCTGCTCGTCACCTCCTCCCGCCACCGCGATGGGCTCCAAAAAGCCAGGGAAAACGTTCAGCGTGCCATCCAGGCACTCGACAGCGGCATGACCGGTGACCTGCTGGCCATCGACCTGCGTGCCGCGCTAAAAGAGCTGGGGACGATTACAGGTGAGATTACAACGGAGGATTTGCTGGACTCGATTTTCTCGCGATTTTGTATCGGTAAGTGAAGTAATACATTCAAAAAGCCACTCATTCATAGAATACTTTTCCCTTCCGTCAGGAAGGGTTGGTGGGTAACTAATCGAGAGGCACAACCACCCGCTTTCGTTCCATCGGAACGATTGGTAACCGTGCCGGTACCAGGCGTATCCCGAAAGCATTCAGGGACGCTTCTTCATCCACATTTTCGGCATGTTACCCACCAGTTGTTCTGTTCAAGTACCTGATCGGATGAATACAAATGATCTCGTTATCTTTAAAACCTCCAAGGTTTCCAAAACCTTGGAGGTTTCTTGTAACTAATCACTCTTTCGGCGGCTTCAGTATCTTCTCAATCATATCAGCGATCTCTTCGGGTGTTTTGTTTGCAATATCTTCAGCTGAAATCTATCAAGACAGCGGAGGCTATATCTGGTTCACCATGTACGATGGCAGCGTTCGTTACAACGGGCTCAATTTTAAAACATGCAGAAGCGCAAAGACACCCGTAATACCGCAATAAAAATCATCGACTTTAGCTCTTTGTATAAGATTGTTTTAGATTTACTTAATAGTTGTTTCGTATTTTTCTATAGCAGGAAGACAGTTTTAATAGCAGTATTTAGACAGAGGATCGTTATTTGAACGGAGAGTAAAGCATATGATTGAGTACTCTAAAATATTCGGGCATTTCTTAACATCTCTCTTTTTGGTGACATTTTTGATCATACCGGTATATGCTCAGCACGACTCCTCCGTTTTAAAATCCAATGGAGACCGACTTACCTACTACACAGACCATGAAGGAAACAGGATTCCCGATTTCAGTCATGCAGGATACCGAAACGGCGAAGCTGAACTCCCCTACTACCCGGTTAAAATTTCAGTGGAACCTCAACCCGGAGATGATACCAACAGGATTAAAGGAGCCATCTCTTCCGTTGAGGGATTACCCCCTGATAAAAATGGTGTTCGCGGTGCCGTTCTGTTAAAACCGGGAGTCTATCAAATTTCAGATCAACTGAGAATCGAAGCCTCCGGTGTGGTTTTACGCGGGTCTGGCAGTGGTCCCGATCCTGAAAACGCAACTATTTTGGAGGTTTCAAAATCATTTCGGGGAACGGTTATCCAAATCGGGTCGGGGAAATATGATTGGTTTAAACATTACAGAGATCCGGAAACATTTATAACTACCGAGTTTGTACCGGTTGGTTCGCGAAATTTTTCAGTTGCAGACATCAGTATTTTTGAAGTTGGCGATAATATCATACTGCGTCACAGGAGTTTACAAAAATGGCTCGATTCTATAAACGGGGGCGACACGGCTACCGATCCACCCTGGGAAGAGGGTTATATTGAAATCTACTACAACCGAACAATAACGGGAATTCAAGACAGCACTATTTCTATTGATGCCCCTGTTTTCAACCATCTTGACCGTTCCCTTTCCAAAACCTGGGTCTATCCGCTGGGTTGCGAAAATCTTGTTGAAGAATCCGGGATTGAGTACCTGAGGATTGAAATTCAAACCTCCGGACAAACTTCAGAAAATCATGCTGAAAATGGAGTGTTATTTAATGGCGTTGAAAACGGCTGGGCCCGTTATGTGAATGTTCTTCATTTTAGGTACACAGGTTTTGGTACTACAAATTCAAACAATATAACCATTGCAAACTCCGGGGCACTCGAACCGCATTCGTCTCAAAACAGTGGAAGGAGATACAATTTTAACACTCTGGAATTTTCAAATAATATTCTTTTTGAGAATATAAACTCCAGCAATGGCCGCCTGTCTTTTGTTTCGAACGGTGCAAGTGTGGCATCCGGCATTGTATTTTTGAACGCTCACTCCAATGGTGCCTTGAATTCTTCAGAAGGACACCAGAGATGGAGCCAGGGCCTTCTTTACGACAATGTTATCTTCGAAAATCCGCAGACCTATTTTGTGCTTGGCCTGTACAACCGCGGCGATTTTGGGTCCTCGCACGGATGGGGAGCCGTACACTCCGTAGCCTGGAATGTAGATGCGGGCGGACAGTATATTTTCATTCAAAAACCGCCTACAGCCCAAAATTATGGAATCGGGAATAAGGGAAAGGTGAACGGTGATGGAGTCTACGACCATCCCGCCGGATATATTGAAGGAACGAATACCGACCCCATTCCGCAATCACTCTACAGGGCACAGCTAAATGAACGTTTGACGTATGGAGTTCCCCCGGATGCACCTGCGAGGGTAACCGTATCCAGTACAGTGGAAAATCAATTGGATGTAAGCTGGAACCACTCCTCCGTTAAAGAAACTGAATTTATTATTGAGCGATCTTCAGATGATGGTCAAACTTTTCAAAGAATCGATACCGTTCAGGACAGCGATTCTTCATACTCCGATACCACTATTGGTGAAAAACTGTATCACTACCGGGTTCAGGCCAAAGATGCGAACGGGTTATCGGCATACTCAAACGTGGCATCCGGGCAAGCTGAATTGACGAATGATTATCTAAGCAACTTTCATCTTAAAAAGCCCTTTGATGAGACGGCCATTCAAATTGACAGCGATCCCGACAGCACGTTGAATTTTGAATGGAATATTCGTGAAACGGACCTCGATATTGATTTTACTTTACTGCTGGACAAACCGGTTAATGATTTTTCTGATCCATTGGCTGAGATAGATGTTGGCAGAGAGATAGAACATACAATGACTTACCGGGAATTGACGAACATTCTGCAGCAGGCTGACATCACTTTTGAAAGTGAATATGCTTTAAAATGGAGTGTTTTGGCGAGAACGAAAACACTCGAAAAAAGGGCTGATGAGCAGTTTTTTATCACACTTTTAAAGAATTCTGAGTCAGATATATTGGATGAAATCAACAAAGATACCGACCTGGACCAAAACTATCCCAATCCTTTTAACCCCGTTACTACAATTCGTTATTACCTGGCCAGGGAATCTGTTGTGACTCTTGATGTCTTTGATCTTTCCGGCACCCGTATCGCAACTATACAGAGTGGAAACAAGGAGCCCGGATATCACGATGTTGAATTTGACGGAAGAAATCTTGCCAGCGGCGTTTATATGTATCGCCTGAAAACCCATGATTTTGTTCAGATCCGCAAGATGGTTTTGATTAAATAACGTACCTGGAATTTTAGATTACAGAATCCCCGACTGGTGCAAGCGTTAAGCCCCAACTGGCGCAAGTGTTCAGCGAAGCGTCACTTGTGCCAGTTGGATCTTCAATGACACTTATTTTGATAACTGGTAAACGGGTTCTTTATAGTATGAGCCGAATCTGTTACAGCCCTTACAAAAAATTTATAATGGGATAAGTTTACCCGTCTGACCGCTTGGAGCGGTCTGACGGGTTTGTTTGAGAGCGCAAAGGTCTCGCTTGTGCCGGACCCATTCCCAGCCTCCTGACCCCCCTACCCCGCGACTGGCGTAAGTGTTAAGGGTAGCGTCACTTGCGACAGTTGGGGAAGTCTTTGCTTGACAGCTCGTCAATGACTTTTCGCATCCCTTCCCCTACTCATACCGCAAAGACTCCACCGGATCAACTTTTGCGGCTTTTATGGCGGGAAAAATGCCCGCAATCAACCCGATAAGTACCAGCACACCCACTGTGACAATAACGGCAAGTTGTGAGATTTCCGGTTTGCCAAGAAATTGACCGGCGCCTTCTGTCATATTCATGGCCAACACTCCATAGACAATTGC
Organism: Balneolaceae bacterium; assembly: GCA_034521495.1. Taxonomy (NCBI): domain Bacteria; kingdom Pseudomonadati; phylum Balneolota; class Balneolia; order Balneolales; family Balneolaceae; species Balneolaceae bacterium. The sequence continues at coordinate 93,644 of JAXHMK010000017.1, read as the reverse complement.
TGAGGAGACTGCCATCCCCAGCATTCCACCCAAGAAGGATATGAAGAGTGATTCAAAAACAAACTGAATGATGATGTGTATTTTTCTGGCTCCCACCGCAAGTTTTATACCGATCTCTTGTGTACGCTCTTTCACGATGACAAACATGATGTTTGCCACACCCACACCGGCAATCATCAGCGTAAAAAATCCGACTGTGAAGAGAAAAATTTCCAGGCCGGTTGCAACATTCTGGTTCATCTCTTCCATTTCGATGAAATCCCGCATCGGCATGGCCTGCTCGTCTGCCGGATCAAACTTGTACTTGTTTGAAAAAATATTCGTAACGGCTGATTTGATCTCTTCCTGTTTATTCGGATCGTTGGGCCGGATCAAAATTGAGCCAACATTTCGGTCGCCGTAAATATTTCGATAAGTCGTGTGTGGAATAATGGCGCGGTCAGCATCCGGACCGTTGTTCATAGAGGTCTGCATTTTGGATTGCATGATCCCAATAACTGTGAAAGGCACATCATTTAACATCACTTCTTTTCCGACGGGATTCTCATCCTGGAATATTCGTTGCGCGATCTCATCTCCTAAAAAGAGAACTCGCCGCATCTCATCCACATCTTTCTCATTAATAAAGCGCCCCCCTGCCGCAGGATACATTGTCCGCATAATCTCAAAATCCGGATCTACGCCTTCCATATAGGTGTTGGTGCGAATATCACCGTATTCAATGGTAGCTCCCCATCGTCCATACTGTGGACTTGAGTATTGCACATCCGGTACGGCGCGTTCAATCAAATCAACGTCATCTTCGGTAAATCGAATGGCCCGTCCAATTCCAAGGCCTTCGTAGTTCATGCTCGTTTGCCCGCCATAAATCACAATGACCTGATTACCCGCACCCAGCATTCCCTCCATCATACTGGTTCCCAATCCGCGACCAAACGCCAGCAGAAGTATCACTGAAAGTGTACCCCAGGCGATTGCTGAAAGCGTTAAAAAAGATCTCAGTTTTTGTTTTCCAAGATCAGAAAAGAATTCTCTGAATAAATTTCGCCACATGTTTCAAATATATCTGGTTTTCAAATCTTCCATTGAGGGAAGACAGGTTTATCAGGCTTTTCCTGATAAAGCAGATGGGTGTCAGGAATTGAGAATCTCGCTTAAAAACTCGTTCAACCGACACCCCTCGCCTTCGTTTCACTTCGGCACTCCCCTCAAGGGGAGATCTCTTTTTACCTCCTCAAACATTCTACAATATCCAGCCGCGATGCCCGCCATGCCGGAAGCATTCCGGCTGCAAATCCTACAAATCCTAAAACGGCAAATGCAATCAACCCAACCTCCGGCGAGAAGTAAGGAGCACCTACAAATTCCTTAATCGGAATATTTTGCGTGGCCTGAACCAAAAGCCATCCGATAACATAGCCCGCCCCGGCTCCCAATCCTATAATCAAAAACGTTTCCAGGAAAAACTGACCCATAATATGATGGCGCCGGGCACCAACTGAACGCCGAATACCGATCTCCTTCATTCGCTCCTGCACTACCACAAACATGATATTAGCGACTCCAATCCCTCCTACGGCAAGCGTAAAAAATCCAATCAACCCAAGGAAACCATTAATTCCCAAAAACATGATATCGATGAATGACCAAAACTCATTGGTATCCCAAAGTCCGATGGCATCTGTATCCGATGGATCAAACCGATGTTTTCGGCCCATCACTTCATATACTTGCGTTCGAATATCTTCAGCTAATTCCGGGTCTTGCGGAGTATAAATGATGTTATTGACGATATCGGTTCCCATCATGGTTGAAAACGTGGTGGCCGGAATAAACGCCCGATCCTGGTCTTGCTGAGAATACGATGAGTTTTGAATCTTCTCGGCAAGTACCCCAATTACAGTAAACGGAGTATCCTGCATCAACACTTTCTTTCCGATGGGATCTTCATTTTCAAACAGGTTTTGAGCCAGGCGGTTTCCCAGGAAAATTACACGTCGTTGATCTTCAATATCATCCTCATTCAGCCAACGACCGCCTTGCTGCTCGTACATATTCCGAACATCTTGATACTCCGGAAATACGCCACCCACGGATGAATTCCGACGTTTCTCTCCATACGATATTTGCAGATTCTGCATGTACTCGGGCAGCACAACATCCATCGCCGGAATTTGCTGTTTTAGCATCCAGGCGTCGGCTTCACGAAATCGAATGGGGCGGCCTACTCCATATCCTTCAAATGCTTTCGTGGTCTGCCCCGGAAACATAATGGCAAGCTGATCTCCCATCCCGCGCATATTCAATACCGTTTGATCACGGAACCCAACGCCAAAGGCCAGGAGCAGAATCAGTGTAGCCGTTCCCCACATAATCCCAAAAATGGTGAGAAAACTCCGCAGCCGCTGTTGGTTCAGATTTCGAAAAAGGTCTGTAAATAGACTTAGGATGGACATGGATGATTAAAACTCAGCATTCAAATTTGATTTACAATAAATCTCCCTTTCAGGGGAGACAGAGTTTTTCAAAAAGTTCTTGAAAAACTCAGAGGGGTGTTCGCTTTGCGTAGTGGGACATCCCCCGAGTTCATTCGCTAAACGCTCACTTCACTTTCCCCTTCAAAGGGGGATTCTCATTATCTAACAGTCAGAGTTCGGACAGGCCGTTCAAAAACCTTATCGCCTTCGGAAAGTCCCCCGGTTACAGCAACGGTGATGGCATCACTCAGGCCGAGTTCAATCTCTTTCTCAACGCGGCTGCCGGGTTCATCGCCGGGAATCTCAATGATGTTCTTCCCGTCTTTCATAGTAATAACTCGCTCAGGAATCGTAATCACATTTTCCACCTGTTCGATAATGATATCAGCATTGGCAGAATACCCGGCACGTAGCGTTACACCATTTGTATTGGTTATTGTAATTTCAACCGGAAAGACGGTGGCATTATCTTCCTGTGTAGCTTTCAGTGAAATCCGGGATACTTCTCCATACACAACTGCATCCGGCAATGCACCAATTTTAATTTCGGCGGTCATGCCTTCCTGCATCTTACCGACGTCAATTTCATCAACGGTTCCTTTAAAGAGCAATTTGTCCATTCCCGCAAGACTCATGAGTGCTGTACCGGCCTGGTAGGATGTTAGCGGAACAACCGGCTCACCGATATCTACCATTTTTTCCAGTATGTAACCGTCAACCGGAGCGCGAATCACCGATTCAATAACTGTATCACCAATGGAAATTTTACCCGATTCAAGAAGGTCGAGACGTTCCTGGCTGATTTGAAGACGAATTTTTACATCCTCATATTGTTGCTCCAGTTGTTCATATTCCTGGGCAGAAACGAGTTGTTGATCCATCAGTTTCTGCATACGCTGCATTTCGCTCTCGAGGCTTTTCTTCTCAATCTGCGTTCGTTCCAGGTTCCGTTTTGCTTCGGCAAGTTCAAGCGGTGTTGGGTCCGGCTTTACTTCAATCAGTGGTTGTCCTTGTGTAACATAGTCTCCCGGTTCAGCAAAAATTCTATTAACTACCCCCGATATTTTTGATTTAATTTCGATTTCATTTTCCGGCTCAATTGTACCCACCGCCAATGCTTTCTCCACAACTGTTCCGATCTCGGCGACTACAAATGGCTCCTGCTCTCCCTCTTTCGATGATGAATCACCCTGCAAAAAGTAGAAGGCACCGCTGCCCAATACCATCAGAAAGAGAAGAGTTATCCATAGTTTTTTTCCTTTCATCTGTACATCCTTTTTTTGATTCAAAACTCAATTATCAATATTGATAACCATCATTACGGAAGTTTTTTTTCAAGGTTGCTGAAATTTCAATCCCAATCTCATTCTTTTTTGTTTACTTTATTCGTAGTCTTATTAAATCAGAAAAAAGATTTGAAGAGAACTCTACATACATATCTTCTGAGAGGGTGCTTACTTGTATTCTCGATTTCATTCATTTTCTCACTCGATGTAGTTAAGGCTCAGGATTCATCAGACAATTCTGCTGCGAATATTACATGGACTACAGAAAGACTTGATAAAGGCATTTACTGGAAAAACTACAAAGGAGATGATCTCTTTGACTCCAAACAGAGTATCAATTTGGTGGAACTATTTTTAGACAGCATAGAAACGGAATTCGAGCTGGCTTTTCTTGAAGATAGTTTGATCAAAACGAGTGAGTTTGCATCTAAGAATAATGCGTTGGTTGCGGTAAATGGCTCTTTTTTTAATCGGGAATCAGGTGGATCTGTTGTTTTCTTAAAAGTGGACGAAACAGTCATTCATGAAGGACATGTAAATCGTAATCCATTTAATGAGCGCGGGGCTTTGGGTTGGTCAGAGAATCAACCCATTCAAATTTTAAAGAAACCGGCAGAAGGATGGATAAGCGCCGACTTTGAAAATATTTTGACTTCCGGGCCTCTTTTAATTTTTGAATCCGAAATTCAATCATTCAATAATAATTCGTTTCATCAAAACAGGCATCCGAGAACTGCGGTCGCCATAACAAACGACAGGCGCTTGTTTTTGGTTACTATTGATGGACGGTCGTTCCAGGCGTATGGAATGACAATCCATGAATTAACAAATTTTTTAGCGAACCTTGGAGCGAAAGACGCCTTGAATTTAGATGGCGGCGGATCTACCGCGATGTGGATCAAAAACAAAACAGAAAATGGAATTGTAAATTACCCGAGTGATAACTTGAGATTCGATCATAATGGTGAAAGAAATATTGCAAACGCCCTTTTGATATTATCTTCTAAATGAATGAATCTAAATCATGCTTGTAAGAAAATTCATAGTGTCCTAAGAAAACGTCAAGGTCAAGGCGCGCGAAGCCTCAAAAAGCGCAATGTACTACGTGTACATGAGCATTTTTGAGGCAAGTGGAACGCAGAGATTGACGTTTTCTTAGAGACACTAAATCATAACATAAATCAATAACTAACCTACAATTATGAAACGTATAGCAGAAGCAATTTGGAATGGTTCAGGAACTGAAGGATCGGGAACGTTAACCACACCCAGAAGTGGCGCTTTTACCGATCTGCCCTATTCAGTAAAACTAAGATTTGAAAATGAAGACGGAACAAAAGGAACAAATCCTGAAGAGCTGATTGGAGCCGCACATGCCGGATGCTACGCCATGGCTTTGAGTGTTGCTTTGGAAAAAGAAGGCTACACAGCCGATTCTATTGAGACGAAAGCGACCATTAGCCTGGATCAAAAAGATGGCGGATGGGCGATTACTAAAAGCGCCCTGCAACTTCAGGCTAAAGTGCCCGATATTGCCGAGGAGAAATTCGATGAAATTGCGAAAGGTGCTAAAGAAGGTTGTCCCGTATCAAAGTTGTTAGATGCGGAAATTACTCTTGAGTATACACTTAATTAAAAGATACGTCACTTATCATTAGTCAAATAGATCTACATCTACAACTTCATTAAGTAGTCGGAAATGTTTGTCTAATGAATATAACTTACATTGATGGTGTTTGGAGTTCTGGGCAATTATAAGATCCGGAATTCCAACACCATTAATACCTTTCCGAATGCATTTTACCTGGAATTCAATAATCTCATCCCAGTCAGTTTTTAAAGGTAACTTTCTGATTTTATAAAGTAGTCTGATAAGTTTTTTTTGCTTTTTTACTCTCAAGAAGGGAACTAATTCAGCAAGAATTATATCATTTGTTGTGATTAGATTTTCGTCAATAAGTACATCAACGATTGATGTTTGCTCACCCTGTTTAAAATAATCTATCCAGACAGATGTGTCTATAATAACGTTCACTTCTGGCGGTCTCTTAATTTGTCTATATCAATATCAAGATCAACCTTTCCTTTAAAATCTTTTATATCGGAAAGGGTCGATTTTCGAACAAGTTCTTCGAGTGCCAAAATGATTGTAGATGTCTTTGTTTTTTGGTTGGATAACCTCATCGCTTTTTGCAGCAGATCTTCCGGTAAATCAAGTGTGGTTCTCATCTCAGTTGATTGTTGATTTATATTTATGCATAAATTAAATAAATCATGCATAAGTATAAAACATTTTTATTTTTTGGTTAAGTTTGCTCACTTTTAACTTTCATAAATAAATCGACTTGCGCATCAGGCACTCCAAAATGAAAACAAAGGTTTTACTTTTAAGTAGTTTATTCCTCTCCTTTTTATATATCACACCAGCATTCGCTCAACTCCAATCGCCTGATGAATTTTTGGGTTATGAAATCGGAGATCGATGGACTCCCCATCACAAGGTCCTGGATTATGTAACCCACGTTGCTGAGGAGTCGGGGTACGCCACCATTCAAAAATATGGAGAGACATATGAGCATCGTGACTTGGTATACCTGGTGATTACAACTCCCGAAAATCATAAAAACCTGGAGGAGATCCGGCTGAATAATCTTCGAATGACCGGATTGGAGGGTGGAGAAACTACATCAAACAAAAAAGCCATTGTATGGCTGAGTTATAACGTTCACGGAAATGAAACATCCAGCAGTGAAGCGGCTATGAAAACGCTCTATGAACTGGTTCAGCCCCGGAATTACGAATCAAAATCCTGGCTTGAAAATACGGTTGTCATCATGGACCCGATGGTTAACCCCGACGGTCGTGACCGGTATGTGCACTGGTATAAACAGATAGCTGGAGAAGAACCGGATGCCAAATTCGTAGCCCGTGAACACCATGAACCATGGCCCGGCGGACGTTCGAACCACTACCTGTTTGACCTGAATCGTGACTGGGCCTGGCAGGTTCAGAAAGAAACTCAGCAGCGATTTAAAATCTACAAACAGTGGTACCCGCACATTCATGTGGATTACCATGAACAGGGGTACAATGATCCCTACTATTTTGCGCCGGCGGCCGAGCCGTTTCACCAAGTGATTACCGATTGGCAACGCGAATTTCAAACTACCATCGGCGAGAATCACATCAAATATTTTGACGAAGAAGGCTGGTTCTACTTTACCAAAGAACAGTTTGATCTGTTTTACCCCGGCTATGGTGACACTTGGCCGACCTTTCATGGTGCAATTGGCATGACGTATGAGCAGGCCGGTGGCGGCAGAGCAGGACTTAAAATTCACAAAGAAGAGGGAGATACACTTACACTCAAAGACCGGCTTCTGCACCATTATACCACGGGAATGTCAACGGTGGAGATCGCTTCTGAGAATGCTGACCGGTTGATTGATGAGTTCCAGAATTATTTTACTGAAGCCAGGGAAAATCCGGGCGGTCAATACAAAACATTCGTAATTAAAGCGGACAATAACCCGGACAAAATCTATCATCTGCTCTCTGAATTGGATCGGAATCAGATCACATACGGCACTGCCGGTGAAGATCGAACAGTGGATGGATACGATTATTCAACCGGCGAAACGGAACGAGTTTCTATTTCTGAAAATGATATTATTGTTAGTGCCTATCAGCCGCAGGGAAACTTTGTGCGTGTATTGTTTGAGCCGAATCCTGAGCTTTCCGATTCGCTTACCTATGACATTACCGCCTGGGAAGCGCATTACCGTTTTGGCCTGGAGGGATATGCCCTGGAAAACCGAATCAACCCGGAAATGAAGATCTCTGCCGATAACTTCAGATCGGCCGAAATTACCGGTACTGAAAATCCATACGCATATATCCTGGAGTGGAACTCATTGAATGATGCCCGGTTTCTGGCTGATATCACTAAAAAAGGTGTGAAAAGTCGCTTTTCGAAAGTGGATTTTGTGATTGATGGAAACTCCTATAAAAAAGGTTCATTGATCATCACAAGAAATAACAACCGGCAGCTTGGAGGTTCATTTGATGAAATTGTTGTTGATGCTGCTGAAAAATATCAGCGAACCATATACGGTTCACCGACAGGCTATGTATCGAGTGGATCTGATATTGGCTCAGATAATGTTGAATTCATTGAGAAACCACAAGTGGCACTTTTGATCGGTGAAGGTACATCCTCTTTGAATGCAGGCGAAATCTGGCACTTTTTTGATCAGCAGATCGACTATCCTGCCACTCTGATTCATACCGATCATCTGATGAGGGCAGACCTCAACTCATTCAACGTTCTGATTCTCCCATCTGGTTATTACACAGATGTTTTAACGGATCAGGCAATTGAAAAAATCAGTTCCTGGACCAGCAATGGCGGTACGCTAATCAGCTTTGGACAAACCAATCGAATATTAGCAGGAAGAGACGGGTTTCAGCTTCAGCGGAAAGTCATTAATGAAGATGCACCCACCCATGAAGATAATCTTCAGCCGTATGAAAACCGTGACCGAAACCGGGTCAGCTCAAATGTACCCGGGTCTATCTTTAAAGTTTCCGTTGACAATACCCATCCGCTGGCATACGGCTATAGTGATACCTACTACTCTTTAAAAACAGGTGAAGACACGTTTGAATATCTGGATTCCGGATGGAACGTAGGAGCTGTTCAATCGCGTGATGCAAACATGAGTGGATTTGCGGGTTACAAGGCACAACAGGATCTTGAAAACACGCTCTCTTTTGGAGTTCAGCCACACGGTTCAGGACAGGTGGTCTATTTTATCGACAATCCGCTCTATCGTGGTTTTTGGGAAAATGGAAAACTGTTGATTGCTAATGCCGTGTTCTTTGTGGGAAAGTAGAACGGAGTCTTGAATCTTAAGATTTCAATAGGACTCAAATTGAATTCATTCATCGCTGAATCTTTCCCCGCTCAGCTATGTTACTTCCAAACATTCCTTATCTTTACTCGTTAATCTGACAAAGAATGAACTACCTCGGGGCAGAGCCTACGAGGTATCAACTTATAATCCAAATTTTTTTAACAATTTATGCACTTATTGTGAAGTGTCCCCCTTCGAAGGGGGCAATGGGGGATGATCATTTATGCTTCAGAACCAAGACTTGGTCAATTCAAAACTCAGAACATCATCCCCCAGCTCACTCCGTTCGCTTCCCCCTTCGAAGGGGGACTTTTATCTTTTTTCCGACCCAGAGGGTCGGGGAATTAAACCACCTTTGATTAAATTCATTTCATGGCACGCAAAAAATTCGACATCCCTGTAATGTACCAATCTCCTGTGATCCGAAAGGTGAAGGAGGCTAACAAAATTACCGACCCCCGGAAAAAAGATCTCACTCCAACAACTCTTAATTTTGGCCCGGTTTCTTTTTTGATCCCCAGGCATTTTGGGTTTTGCTACGGTGTGGAAAATGCTATCGATATCGCCTATAAAACGGTTGAACAAAATCCTGATCAGGAGATCTATCTTCTAAGTGAAATGATTCACAATCCCACCGTAAATGAAGACCTTCAGGAAAAAGGTGTAAAGTTTCTTTTTGAAACAGACGGATCAGAAAATATCCCAATAGAGTCACTCGACTCGGATGATATTGTAATCGTGCCGGCTTTTGGAACCACACTCGAAATCCAGGAGAAGCTAAAAAAGCAAGGTATTGATCCGTATGAATACAACACCACCTGCCCGTTTGTAGAAAAAGTTTGGAATCGGGGAAGCCAGCTTGGTAAAAAAGGTTACAGCCTGGTAGTTCACGGAAAACATCGGCACGAAGAGACACGGGCAACATTTTCTCACAGTGCAAATCACTCCCCCGTGGTGATTGTTTTAAATCCGGAAGAAGCCCAAATCCTTGCAGATATCATGACAGAAAAGAGGCCTCTTGAAGATTTTGAAACTCATTTCGGGCATAAGAGCACCGATGGATTCAATCCGCTGGTAGATCTTGAGTACTTTGGCGTCATCAATCAAACTACCATGCTTGCTACAGAAACACAGGAAGTGATGGAGATCCTGAAAGAGGCTGCCGCCAAACGCTTTGGCGAAAGTAATGTTCTCGATCATTTTGCAGATACTTCCGATACACTCTGTTATGCTACAAACGAAAATCAGTCGGCTACCTATGCATTGGCAAAGGCAGAACCGGATTTAGCAATTGTAGTGGGGGGATATAACTCGTCCAACACCATGCATCTTGTTGAAATTCTTGAGGATCATTGCCCCACATACCATATTCGGGATGCAAGTGAGTTTGAATCACCTGAACGAATTCGCCATTTCAATCAGTGGAAAAAGGAGATGCTTGTCACAAATAACTGGCTGCCCGTAGATCAGCCTACTCTTCGTATTGCACTTACATCGGGGGCCTCCTGCCCGGATGTATTGGTAGATGAGGTGCTATTGGAACTGCTTGAGTTTTTCCCGAATGCCCGATCCATTGAGGACGTTCTCAGCCCGTTTGATGAAACTGTTGAAGCTGAGAATTAAATTTCAGGAGACAATTTTTGTATGTATTTACCTTGGCAGTGCGATAGCTCCTGTCAGAGTCGCGTTGGCCGGTTTTCGAGGGGAATGCCTTATCCCACAACTGACAGGAACCGAAAAGCACGGCGTTCTGTCAGGTTGTTTGACTCAAACCGCTAAACACGTACCCATATTTTGCATCGGGAAGTGCGGAAAGGAGAGATTATAGAAGTCATCCGATGAGTGAGATAGCTTGATCAGTACAATTTCCGATTATAATCATCGGATGACTCAGCTTCTATTCAGGCACAATTCTAAAGTAGGAAACTCTTTCCGGTTGAAAGCTTCGAATTCGGATGTTGAAATCTTCATTTACAATCTCAATTTCCGGTTCCACACGGCCCGAATCATCCTGCTCAATCACTGAATAATCAACATACGCCCGAAAAGGCCGTGAATCCCGGATTTGTGAATATTGATTGAGGGGAACATCAAACCGAACCGTTATAGCGGATGGATTATAGGTAACGGCCCGCCCGGCAGGGAGATTAACGGTACGTATGGGTACACGAACTTCTGCCTCCGTAAATTCAGCTACCTGAACCTGGAAATTCACTGCTTCTATTTCCAGGCTTAAGCCTGAACCCGGTTCTTCAAGTTCTACATCTCGCTGAATATCACCATTAAGAGCATCCAGTTGAACCTTTTTCGTTTGCCATTCAGTAACAGAATCAATTGCGGAAGCAGTGCCGGAAATGGTTACACTATCTGGTGTAATTTCCGGGTCATGTAAAAGTCTGAATTGCTCTCTTAAATTCAATTGAACATTACTTACAATCGGTACCTTTTTAGTTGCCTTTTCTTCGGTTTCAATAGAAATTTGTGCAGGCTGCACCTGGATAATATTCAGGTCGGAAAAAGCATTGATTTGATTTCTTAACTGTTCAGACAGGTTTACATCTTCGGTTTGAGCTGTAACCAACAGGCGAGGAGGATTGTTATAAACGGGGATAATATTCCACCCTTCGCCAGATATATTTACCGTTGCAGCTTCAGGAATTTCACTGCTTACAATCTCATTTTCGGGCACATTCGCCACCTGGATCGGCACCTGGATGGTTACATTAAAATCCCGGCTTAAATTCACAATAAACCAAAGGCAGACGGATATAAAAAACGCAATGCTAAAGGCTATAATCTTCTCGCGTTTTTCAGATTGATCAATATCGGAACCCTCCCCTCCTATACCTCCTTCATCTGAGAATAAACCACGAACCCACTCTGTTATGGAATTAAAGTAACTCATCTTACCTGCAAATATGTGCAATTATTTCATGTTCGAACAACGATATCTTTTACCACTTTTGCATTCACTTTATCATTCAACCGTTTTGCAATTGAGTAACGGTTAGAATGAATCTCGTATCTCCATGCTTCATTTTTTACAATTACAATAAGTTTTGAACCCTCAAATTTAACCTTTTCTGTAACAGAATTGATATTTTCTCCTACCACTTCCGGCCAGTAATGAAGAACAAGACCGCGCTTCAGCTCTGTTTTCTGCGGAATCTTATCCATAAACTCGCGCAGAAGTTTTTCCAGTGATTTGGGTTTTCTTCCGAATGCCATATCAGAATTTACTGCTTACTGTTCCATTTTCTACCGTAAACCACGCATTTTGTTCAATACTTTCAAACATTTTTTTATCAAAAGGGCGCTCCGACGCTGATGTTATAAACGTCTGTCCCGAGTGTTTCGTCAGTGCTTCGGTAATTACATCAATTTTTTGTTGATCCAAATTTCCAAATACATCGTCAAGCAACATAATGGGCAGATCATCTAACTCATCAGAATAATAAAATAGTTGTGCCATCTTCAGCGCCATAGAAAACAGCCGGTGCTGCCCTTGTGATCCGTAATTACGAAGTTCAATATCGCCCAGGTAAAAAACAACTTCATCTCGGTGCGGCCCGATAATAGTTTGTTCGCGTTCCGCTTCTTTTTCGAAATTGCTTTCAATCTGATTTTCATATACACCACGAATCTGCTCATATGATTCGTACTCCTCGCAGATCGATTCATATCGCAGTGATGGTTTTAAATTCAGCCCGGTAATGCTCACATACTGTATGGCCAGGTACTCCCTGAACTTCTCCAGCACTTCAGCCCGTTTTAGGATGATAGCAGCACCCGTTTCTGCAAGCTGAACATCCCAGGGCTCCAAATATGATTTGAGCATTGAAAGCGGTCCGTGATATTCCTGCAGAAGTTTATTTCTCTGCTTTCTGATTTTCCTGAACTTAATCAGATCCCGCAAATACTTCGGTGATATCTGGCTGATCATACTATCGAGAAACGTTCGCCGCTCGGCAGGGCCCTCACTGGTCAACTTACGATCTTCCGGGCTTAACACCACTACCGGTATCATACCGATCAGATCAGAGAGGCGATCCAACGGACTGTCGTTTACAAAAATCTTTTTTCCCTCTCCCCGCGAATAGCTGCAACTTACTTTGAATGATGAACGAATTTCACCTTCAAAATCCCCATCAATCATAAAATATTTTTCGTCTTGATGGGCTACATACCGATCACTCGAAGCCACAAAACTTCGGGTCATACAGAGATAATGAATGGCGTCAATCAAGTTCGTTTTGCCTGCGCCATTTGGACCCGTAAACAGGTTCAGATGGGGTGCAAATTCAACTTCAGTCTCTTCGTGATTTCGAAAATATTGAAGTTTTAATCGATTGATGCGCATTCATGATGAGGTTTGAGAAGTGAGTCTTGAGTACAAGTACAACGGACAGCCTGTCCGTTACCCAACAAATAGAATTCAAAGAATGAATTAATTTGAAATATAGGAAATAATAGGCCGGGCAAGCTGACCGGCCTACTTAAAATTCCTCACGACTCGAATCTCAAGACTCACGACTGTTTTTAAAATCCAAATACGTCTTTACCGAGAAAAATGGCACTTTCGCCCAACTCCTCCTCAATTCGCAGAAGTTGATTGTATTTGGCAATTCGATCGGTACGACTCATGGATCCGGTTTTAATCTGTCCGGCGTTCGTAGCCACAGCAATATCGGCAATGGTGGTATCTTCTGTTTCACCGGACCGGTGTGAAATTACGGCTGTATAATCATTTTTGTGAGCCATCTCAATGGCATCCAGCGTCTCAGTAAGTGTTCCAATCTGGTTCACTTTGATGAGAATAGAGTTCCCAACTCCCTTGCTAATACCATCTGCAAGCCTGTTTGTATTGGTAACGAACAGGTCATCTCCCACAAGCTGAATTTTATCACCAATGGAGTCGGTCAGTTTTTTCCAGCCATCCCAGTCATCTTCATCCATTCCGTCTTCAATAGAGATGATCGGATATTTTTCAGCCCATTCGGTCCAGTAACTAACCATCTCGTCGGAATCTCGTTTGGAACCATCGCTCCATTTAAATTCATACACTCCATCTTCCTTATTGTAAAATTCAGATGCAGCCGGATCGAGTGCAATCAATACTTCATCGCCGGGTGTGTAGCCTGCTTTTTCAATGGCTGTGAGAATCACTTCAACGGCCTCTTCATTTGATTTGAGATCCGGAGCGAATCCACCTTCATCCCCTACGGATGTATTGTATCCTTTCGATGAGAGAACCTTTTTGAGATTATGGAAAATTTCTGCTCCCATCTGTACAGCTTTACTATAAGTATCCGCGCCGGATGGCATAATCATAAATTCCTGTGGATCTACATTATTATCTGCGTGCGAACCACCATTGATAATATTCATCATAGGCAGGGGAAGCACTTTCGCATTTACACCTCCAAGATATCTCCAGAGCGGCAATCCGGTTGACTGAGCTGCTGCTTTTGCAACCGCCATCGACACGCCCAGAATGGCATTTGCCCCCAGTTTCGATTTATTGGGAGTACCATCCAACTGAAGCATAATCTGATCGATCTCGGTCTGCAGGTAAGCCGGGTATCCTACAAGCTCATCGGCAATACTGCCATTTACGTTCTCAACAGCTTTTTTTACACTTTTACCGAGAAAATAGTCTTCATCATTATCTCTCAATTCAACAGCCTCATAAACGCCTGTCGAGGCCCCGGAGGGAACCGCCGCTCGTCCCAAAATTCCATTGCTCAGGGATACATCTACTTCTACAGTTGGATTTCCCCGTGAATCCAAAATTTGCCTTGCATGAATATCTTCTATCAAACTCATAATCTTAATTTAGTTAGTTAAATTTGCATCACTGTAATGTACTGTTAAATACAGTTAGCATAAAGTGGGAAAGATGAATAGTTTTCGGCTCAGAGTCTGTCGCGGCTACTGAATTCCTGAAATAAATTATAGTATAAAGAGAATGGGATTCGCCAGCCGAAAAATGCAATCGGCAGGCGAGCTACTCTATCAGAAATCATCAAAAATTACGACCTATAGAAAGGCAATATCTCTACCACAACCAGCCGAACGTAAAGGTGATCTGGGGTGATCCGAAAAATTTCTGAGCATCAAAGAATGGCTCCAGCTCAAGCGTTTGTTCGCCGGTTTCCGGATCGGTTATTACAACAAAATCTTGCCTGCCGGTTTCCCTGTTGAATTGTGTGACAGGTTGGTTCGGCATCATTATCTGTATCCCATCAGGGTAATAGTAGAAATAGTAACCAAACTCTATGGAATTTAATCTTGCAAAATTTCCACCGATATCCAGTCCGATTTTCATTTCGCCGGTTCCGCCTAAATGCCAATCTCCCTGATTCCACCCGGAAAGTATATCATTAACAGGCTCAAAATAGTTGCTAAACTGCTCGCGGTATCCATTATTGTTATTATCCTCAAAATAAGGATAGGAAAATGAAGCCACCGGACCTATAGAAGCGCTGAGGAAAAACCTATAATCTTCCTGAATAATATTTGAGAATAACCGGTGCCTGATTCCCAGTAATAATGGAAAAGCAAATGCCCGCTGGTATTTGTTCGGTATAATCTGCTGGCCAAAGAAATAATCGGTAAAGGTTTGTTCACTCGCATCTCTCAATCCCCCCACTCGCAAGCTGGCCATTATTTCGGTACTGGGAGCTACAACTTTGCGGAACTCTCCTCCCAAACCAAAACCAAAATTGTTCATGACTACATTAAAACCAAAACCAGAATCGTATTCACTCTGAATGTTAGATAGGTTTCGAACAACCTCTTGAACTTCTGGCTCTGTGGTTTGAGCATTTAAGTAAGCCGGTGTAGAAATAATAAATGCAAGACTAAAAAATAGCAGGTATAAAAACGATTTTTTCATATGAAGAAATTTATCCATTTGTTTTCATAACGTAAATACTAACTTCGGCATTGCATCAAAAAAGTATAAAATAATTAAAGTACACTTGCTTGTTGCAATATTCTTTCCAATACAAATTTGACAATTGTTAAATTAAGGCTTTTATTCCTGCTGAAATTTTGCCTTTTTTTTCAATTCAACAGGGATTTCTATAAATATGAGTACAGTTACTAAATATCTTGTCTACGGTCCCAAAGAGACCCTTCGTAGATTACCGTTAAAATTGTTTGAAGACCAGGAACCAAAATACCTGTATAAGTATGATGCTACCGAAGGCAGCGACCAGGTTTTTGTGGCCGTTTACGAACAGTTCGAAAAACAAATTAATGCAACAATCACCGTTACCTGCATTATAGAATGCACAAACGAACATAACCGCATAGAGATGAAGAAAGCGGGTGGACGTATGGGCTTTCGCGGCAGTTCTCTTACCGAAGAAAAAAATGTGGAATCGGATCTTGTTGATTTTATCATGGACTTCTCCAAACGATTTGGACTTTCTTTACAGGAAGAAGTTGACGAAGACGAACCCGCTGAAAGCGAAGACGAAAGTTAAGAATACTTTTTATGAATGGATCTGACCGGGTATGGACGGTGTTGTCCATGCTCGAATGGGCAACAGACTATTTTAAGAAAAAACACGTGCCCGATCCAAGATTAAGCATCGAATGGATTGTAGCTGAGGTTTTAGACTGTAAAAGGCTGGATCTTTATCTGCAATTTGAACGCCCTCTTTCCAGTGATGAGCTTGACAAAATTCGTCCGCTTGTAAAACGCCGGGCCGCATACGAACCTCTCCAATACATTACCGGTACTGCCCAGTTCATGGGGGCCACTATTTCTGTTGATCCGAATGTTTTGATTCCCCGGATTGAAACGGAGCAGCTTGTAGATCTGCTTTTCGAACATTTCCAGGATCAGAAAGAGGAAAAATTAAATCTTCTTGATATTGGAACAGGGAGTGGTTGCATTCCAATTGCCATCAAACAAAAATATCCTGCATGGTACTGCGCCGGTTTTGATCTATCCGAAAAAGCTGTAAAGCAAGCTCAGAAAAATGCAGAGTTGAACGATGTGAATGTCGATTTTTTCCAGGCAAATATCTTAGAATTGAACAGGCTGCCTGACGCTTATCAGAAATCCTGGGATATTATCATTTCCAATCCGCCCTACATTACCGAAAGCGAAAAAGATGAGATGCACAAACAGGTGACGGATCATGAACCGCCACTTGCCCTCTTTCATGAAAAACCTCTTGAACTTTATTCTGCTATCGTAAACTTTGCATCTTCACATAAAGCAAAACTTTACCTGGAGTGCAATGATAAAACAGCTAAAACTGTACGTGAAATAGCCAGCCAAAAATTTACCAGTGCCCGCCTCTTTAAAGACCTGGATCAAAATCCCCGATTTGTGGTTGCATCCTTCTAAAATATTAGGATAATACTATTTGCTTTTCATGTTTTATTTTGGGAGATCTGCCCGGCTGTACAAGCTAAATTTTATTTGTGGATAACTTGTGGAAAAGTTTTTTAAAAAATTTTATTTAGTTAGAATTAATGTTATATCAGTGTTATGTAAATGTTACGTGTTGTCAAGTGATATTTTACAATTCTAATACAAAGGTTATAAAACACTGTCTGCCATATATTTATCTCGTTTATAGAAATGTGGATAACTTTTTCAAAACTAACCAACATTTTTTTGATTTGTGAGGCAGAAATTCACATTTTGGTTCGTGCTTCAAAAAAGAGGCACATTTGCCGTGTGGATAACTAACAGAATCAAGTAATACCTTTATAACGCTTTTGGGAGGCATGTACGTTGAACAAATTGAACGCTGAAGCTGCTTGGAATGAATGCTTGGAGATCATTCAGGACAACATCAGCCATCAAAAATTTAAATCCTGGTTTGAACCTATAAAACCAGTAAAACTTGAAGGTGACACACTTACCATTCAAGTACCCAGCCAGTTTTGGTATGAATGGCTGGAAGAGCACTACTATAATATGTTGCGATCAACAATTGCCAAGGTTTTGGGGAAAGAGGGAAAGCTGGAATATTCCGTTTTGGTTGAACGATCTGAGCGCCTGGAAGACAACCGGTCCATCCGCCTGCCCCAGCGCCCGATGCCTCCGCAAAAACCCCAGGAGATGAACACCTTTACGGAGTATCATCCCGGGAAAATTGACAATCCTTTTGTGATTCCGGGAATTCGTAAAACGAACATCGATCCCAACCTGAACGGCAACTATGTTTTTGAGCGCTATATTGAAGGGGACTGCAACCGCCTGGCTCGTTCTGCCGCAATGGCCATTGCCGATAATCCCGGTAAAAATTCTTTCAATCCACTTTTTGTTTATGGCGGAACCGGACTTGGAAAAACTCATCTGATTCAGAGCATCGGGAATAAAATTAAACAGCAGTTTGGCGATGATCAGGCAGTGCTTTATGCATCATCTGAAAGTTTTACAAATGAATTTGTACAGGCGATTCGAAATAACCGAGCCAGTGAATTTTCTATTTTTTACCGGAATATTGATGTACTGATTGTAGACGATATTCAATTCTTCAGCGGTAAGGAAAAAACACAGGAAGAGTTCTTTCATATTTTTAATGCACTTCACCAAGATGGCAAACAGATTATCCTAAGCAGCGACCGCCCTCCTAAAGATATTCCTGATATTGAAGAGCGGCTGATTTCACGTTTTAGCTGGGGACTCAGTGCCGACCTGCAAATTCCGGAATACGAAACCCGCTACGCCATTCTTGAACGAAAAGCGGCAGACAACGGTATTACAATTCATCCTGATATCATCGAGTTTATCGCCTACAATTTTAAATCGAATGTTCGGGACCTGGAGGGGGCCATTATCAAACTTCTGGCAACAGCTTCTCTGAAACATGTGGATGAGATCGACCTGCCGATGGCGAAAAATGTACTGAAAGATATGGTGAAGAGTTCCAACTCTCAGATCTCTATCGAGTTTATACAGAATTATGTGTGCGAATATTTTGAAATCGACACCAACAAAGTTCGGGAAAAAACGCGTAAGCAGGAGATTGTGGAGGCCCGGCAGATTGCGATGTACCTGGCTAAGAAGTTCACAAAATCCAGCTTGAAAACCATTGGCCTTCAATTCGGTGGACGTGACCACTCAACGGTAATTCACGCCATCTCAACGGTTGAAGAGCGAATGTCAACAAGTCCCAAACACAAGCGGATTTTGAAAGAGCTTGAACAGAAGATTGAGGTTGCTACGCTTTAGAGTTGCTTTCTAATTAACGTGAAATCGGAATAAGAGTATTAAGAATTGGCATGGAAAAGTCCCCTCCTTTTCCTTTTCCAAGGAGGGGATTTGGGGGTGGTTAGTTAATCCCCCTTTGAAGGGGGAAAGTGAGCACGACGAATGTCGTGTGAACTCGGGGGATGTACACCCCACCACCGGTAAACCGGAGACTTCCCTCAAGGGGAGATTTTAGTCTTTCTCGTAAGCCAAATTCGGCCCCAGCCATTTCTCGATCTCTTCAACACTCATGCCTTTTCGTTGGGCATAATCTTCTGCCTGGTCTTTTTGGATGTTGCCGAGGTTGAAGTATTGGGAATCGGGGTGGGCGAAGTAGAGTCCGCTGACGGATGATGCCGGCGACATTGCCAGGTGCTCGGTGAGCGTGATTTGTGCTGACTCTTCCACATCCAGCAGATCGAACAAAATTCGTTTTTCGGTGTGATCAGGCTGGGCGGGATAGCCGGGCGCGGGACGAATGCCGTCGTACTTTTCTCGAATCAGTTGATCGTTATCTAAATCTTCATCCGGTGAATATCCCCAGAGATCGGTTCGCACTTCGCGGTGGAGGTATTCGGCAAATGCTTCGGCAAGACGATCTGCCAGTGCTTTCACAAGAATGGCGTTATAATCGTCGTGATCTTTCTCAAATTTGGCGACTAATTCATTGACACCGTGGCCGGTGGTTACCGCAAAGGCTCCCATGTAATCCCGGATTCCGGTCTCTTTCGGGGCTACAAAATCAGACAGCGCCTTGTTGGGCTGGCCGCTTCGTTTCTTCGACTGCTGACGAAGTGCATGGAAAACAGTCTGCACTTCTTCCCGGGATTCATCGGTGTAAATTTCGATATCATCGCCCACGCTGTTTGCAGGGAAAAGTCCAATCACACCATTCGCTGTCAACAGATTATTATTGATGATTTTATCCAGAAGCTGATTGGCTTCATCAAACAGTTTCCGGGCTTCTTTTCCCGCTTTTTCATCCTCAAGAATATCCGGGAATTTTCCTTTCATCTCCCAGGCGATAAAAAACGGTCCCCAGTCAATAAACCGGCGCAATTTTGCCAGTGGAAAATTCTTAAACGTGGTGATGCCTAAATTCTTCGGTGTTTTGATTGTCGATTCATCCCAATCAATTTCCGTCTTGTTTTCACGGGCTTCCTCAATGGGCAGATAAGTTTTGCGCTTACTGCGACTGCTGTACTGATCTCTCAGGCCTTCATACTCTTCGCGAATTTCATCGAGAAATCCTTTCTTCAGTGTTTTGGATACCAGCCGGTTCACAACCGTAACACTCCGGGAAGCATCTAACACGTGAATCACAGGGTTTTCATACGATGGCGCAATTCTCACGGCCGTATGCATTCTGGACGTTGTAGCTCCTCCAATCAGCAGCGGCGTATTAAATCCTTCGCGTGTCATCTCTTTCGCCACGTGTACCATTTCGTCGAGTGATGGCGTAATCAAACCACTCAATCCAACAACATCCACTTTATGTTCTTTGGCGGCAGCCAGGATTTTATCGGCAGGTGTCATCACGCCGAGATCAATCACATCATAATTATTGCAGCGCAGAACCACGGCCACGATATTTTTGCCAATATCATGCACATCTCCTTTTACCGTGGCAAGCAGCACCTTTGCCTTAGGCTCGGAGTTTTTATTCTTTTCCTTCTCTTTTTCGATGAAGGGAATTAAAATTGCCACGCCTTTTTTCATGACACGGGCACTTTTTACGACTTGCGGCAGAAACATTTTTCCGGCTCCAAACAGGTCCCCCACTACGTTCATCCCGGCCATCATAGGCCCTTCAATCACTTCAATCGGCTGAGGATATTTTTGGCGGGCTTCCTCAACATCCTCTTCAATATAATCGGTAATTCCTTTTACCAGGGCATGCTTGATGCGTTCTTCAACTGGCTCTTCACGCCAGGCATCCTGTTTCGCTTGAACCTCACCACTATCCTGGTCTTTGATCTTGTCGGCATGCTCAACCAACCGCTCTGTAGCATCATCGCGCCGGTTTAAAAGCACATCTTCAACGAGTTCTTTCAGCTTCGGCTCAATCTCTTCATACACTTCAAGCTGACCTGCATTCACAATCGCCATGTCCAATCCGGCATCAATCGCGTGATAGAGAAATGCCGAGTGCATCGCCTCCCGAACTATATTATTCCCTCTGAATGAGAATGAAATATTGCTCAAGCCACCGCTCGTTTTAGCCAGCGGCAGGTTTTCTTTGATCCACCGGACCGTCTCGATAAAATCGACAGCATAATTATTGTGCTCTTCAATTCCGGTTCCAACGGTGAGAATATTGGGATCGAGAATAATATCCTGCGGAGCAAATCCCACTTCTTTTGTTAAAATATCATAGGCTCTTTTACAGATCTCTTTTCTTCGTTCAAAGGAATCGGCCTGGCCTTTTTCGTCGAATGCCATCACAACAACGGCCGCTCCAAAATCCAGAATCTTCCGAGCCTGTTTTTTGAAAGCGTCCTCGCCCTCCTTCAGACTGATGGAATTCACCACACTTTTTCCCTGCGTGGTTTTCAAACCGGATAAAATTACACTCCACTTGGAGCTATCCACCATAAACGGAACCCGTGCAATATCCGGCTCAGCCGCCATCAGGTTGATAAAGTCTTTCATCACCTGTTCGGAATCCAACAGGCCCTCATCCATATTGATATCGATAATCTGAGCTCCGCCCTCTACCTGGTGACGTGCTACGGAAAGAGCTTCTTCATACTCCTCGTTCTTGATAAGCCGCTTGAATTTCGCGGAACCAGTTACATTGGTCCTTTCACCAATATTCACAAAATTTGTATCCGGCCGCACAACCAGCGGTTCGAGTCCGCTTAAACGCAAGTATGGTTTGGGATTCGGCCGTTTTCGGGGCTTGTGCCGTTTGGCTTCTTCTGCCATCGCACGAATATGATCCGGCGTTGTACCACAACAGCCACCCACAATATTTACGAAACCATTCTCAGCATAATCCCGCATCTGTTTCGTCATGAAATCCGGAGTTTCGTCATAGTCACCCATCTCATCCGGCAGCCCGGCATTGGGATAGAGACTTGTAAAGCACGTAGCGTGGTTCGACAACTCCTGGATGTACGGCCGCATCTGCTTCGATCCGAGTGCGCAGTTTAACCCTACACTCAGCAGTGGAGTTGCATGCTGAACGGAAATCCAGAATGCTTCTGTGGTTTGGCCTGATAATGTTCGTCCGCTTTGATCCACAATGGTACCCGAAATCATAATTGGGATCTGCTTACCTACTTCTCGGCAGTAATTATGAACGGCATAAATGGCTGCCTTACAATTCAGCGTATCAAAAACAGTCTCAATAAGAAGGGTATCTACACCGCCATCAATCAAACCGCGAATCTGTTCGGTATATGCATCCACCAATGTATCAAATGTAATTGCCCGGTAACCAGGATCTTCCACATCCGGAGAAAGTGAAAGCGTTTTATTGGTCGGCCCGATTGCGCCTGCTACAAATCGTGGTTTTTCAGGATTTTTTTGAGTGAATTCATCGGCGGCATTTCGTGCTACTTTTGCCGATGCGAGATTCAATTCATAGGATTCATCCTGCAGGTTATAATCTGCCTGGGAAATTGGGTTTGCATTAAATGTATTTGTTTCTATAATATCCGCCCCGGCAGAGAGGAAATTGGAATGAATTTCCCGTATAATATCGGGTTGAGTGATGCTGAGGAGATCATTGTTTCCTTTTTGATCATCCGAAGTGTCCTTAAATTGAGAGCCCCGGTAATCTTTTTCCGATAGTTTGTACTCTTGAATCATGGTACCCATGGCACCGTCGAGTACTAAAATTCGTTCTTGCAATAGATCAAACAACGGGTGTTTGGAACGACTCATAAACTGATATCTTTATTATTCTATATTCTTAAACACTGATACAGATACATCTTCTTGCTCCAAAGAATGAAAACGATAGCTTCGACTAATTGCTTATCTTTAACTCTTAACTTCTATACAATTAGTTAAGTTTATTATGAGAACTTAACATTTTCATTTTGGGAAACAGTCTTATAAAATCTACATTTTACGCATCAATTACAGCATTTTTTTATGAAAGTTATTGAACATTACGAAAAGGCATCTGAACCTTTGATCTCTTTCGAAATCATCCCCCCAAAACGAGGAGGATCGGTTCAAACCGTCTTTGAATCATTGGATAAGGTTGTTGAAGCAATTAAACCACCTTTTATTGATGTAACTTACCATGCAGCAGAATCTTATGTGGAAGAGCAGCCGGACGGTTCTTTAAAACGCATTGTGAGAAGAAAGCGCCCCGGCACCATTGGATTGTGCGCAGCTATTCTTCATCGCTATGGAATTGACCCCGTCCCTCACCTGATCTGCGAAGGATTTACAAAAGAGGAGAGTGAAGACGCCCTGATCGAATTAAACTATCTGGGAATCCACAACGTGCTGGCCATCCGGGGTGATAATACCGGGTCACAAGTGTCCCTGAATATGAACGGTACAGAAAACAAATTCGCAATTGATCTTGTAAAGCAGATCCAGGATATGAATCAAGGTCAATACCTGGAGGATATCGTAAACGCCGAACCAACTGATTTCTGTGTAGGCGTAGCCGGATATCCTGAAAAACATTTTGAAGCTCCCAACCTGGATTGGGATATCAAAAAGCTGAAGGATAAAGTGGATGCCGGAGGTGAATACATTGTTACCCAGATGTTTTTTGATAATAGTGCCTATTTCCGATTTGTAGACAAATGCAGAGCTGCAGGTATCGAGGTTCCAATCATTCCCGGGTTGAAAATTTTGACGACCACAAATCATCTGAAATCATTGCCGAAATTTTTTCATTTAACGATTCCTGATGAACTTACGGCCGAAGTGGATGCCGACCCGGATAATGTAAAAAACATCGGCATTGAATGGGCACGTCAGCAGTCTCTTGAACTGATGGAAAATGGAGCTCCGGGAATTCACTACTATATTATGGGAAATCCTCAGCCTGCTTTGGATGTCATTGATTTTTTGAAGGCGAAGTGAGTTTTGAGTGAGAAGGCAAAACGCAAAAGTGAAAAGTAATTGACCGAGCATCAATAAAGGGCTGGCGCAAGTCTCCAGACTTGTGCCCTTCGATACAGATCACAAGCGAGTCTACTACGCCAAAGGCTTCGTTGACCATGGACCAATAAGGGCACAAGTTACAAACTTGCGCCAGCCTGCGAACTTACTTTCGGAATAGCGCAAGCGTCTCGCTTGTGCTCTTACTACAAGACACAAGCCTTGGTCACAAGCGAGACGCTTGCGCCATCACTTTTAACGCTTTTCACTTTTGCCTTCTCACTTTTTGATCTACCATAAACATAATCCCATACTATGAAGTACCTGATTGCCGACTCCGGAGCTACCAAAACCGACTGGCTGTATGTGGACGGTGATGATACCACTCAAATCCAGACCCAGGGGCTGCATCCCTCCAACATCCAGATGATGAACGACAGCGTTGACCTGAAACACCAGATCGGCAGCCTTGAACCCGACATTGTCTATTTTTTCGGTGCCGGTTGTGGAAATCCGGTCTCCGATGAGATTGTAATGCGTTTCCTTCAGCCTATTTTCCCCCGAGCCAGCTTGAAAATTAAAAGCGACCTGGATGGATCAGGCAAAGCATTTTTCGGAAAAGGTGATGGAGTAGTTGTTGTGTTCGGAACCGGGTCTATCAGTGCAAAGATTGAAAATGGAAGCCTTGTGCGAAAATCTGCCGCTCTTGGATTTGCTATTGGTGACGAAGGTAGTGCGGCCGATCTGGGACGTCGTATTTTAAAAATGTATTTCAGGAAAACCGGAAATCCCGAAACGCTTCATTTCCTGGAAGAAAAACTTGAATCGGTTGGCTACTCCGAGATGATGAACCGAATCTATCGTGCCGGAAAACCTAATCGAGAACTCGCTGCCGTAGCTGGACAAGTATTGATTCAGCCCATTCCGCCAGAATTAGAATCGCTCATTCGGGATGGGTTTACAGATTTCATCAACAACCAGTTATCCACTTTACAATTAACTGGAAAAGAGCAGATTGTCTGCACCGGAAAAGTTGCCAAAGTCCACGAATCAATTTTAATTCCGCTCTTCAATCAGCTTGGATACAAAAATACAGAAGTTCGTTATCCGGTTATTGCCTCCTATCGCAAGCGAATAAAGTCCGGCGAACGGCTTTTTGATTAATTTGCTTGAGCTCTCCTCTCGAGAGGAGACAGATAAAATTGCGTTCAGCAATTTTATCAGAGGTGTGTTTTCTTGGTGCGATTTTGAACATTTCCAAAGTCTCGTCCCCCGATCGTTTTTAATGATCTTTCCCCGGTACCCCAAACTGGCGCAAGTGTTAAATCCGGTATTTGAAATCAGACAATTGGAATAATGCAGGGTTTGTCTTGCTGGAAGAATTATTCTACCATCCGTAAATCAAGGATGTCACTTGAGCCCATGTTTATTTTGCAAAAGGAAAGAGGCACAAGTGACGCTTCGCTTAACACTTGCGCCAGTCGGGAGGAGAAAATCTCCACTTGAGGGGAGTCCGACTTTAGTCGGGAGGGGTGTCTGAGTCTCCGTCAAGTTCTGCCGATTATTCGATAAATCGGATTCGGCCTTCACCAAATTCCCTCCTTCGAAAGGAGGGGATTTTTTTGCCCCATCTCAATAATCCTTATCTTTGATTTTTCATCTAAAAAGATATCACACAATTGACACTCACAGACACCCACTGCCACCTCTACCTCGATCAGTTCAAAGATGACCTTGATGAGGTTTTAGAACGCTCATTAAACGAAAAAATCACACACATTTTCCTGCCGGCCATTGACTGGAAATCCATTGAACAGATGGAACACCTGCAACATCCTGATATCACCTTTTACAAAATGGCGGGAATCCATCCATGCAATGTTGAGGAAAACCTCCCTGTTGATGAAGAGAAACTCTTTAAATATTGTCAATCTGATGAATTTGTGGCTGTCGGGGAAACCGGACTTGATTACTATTGGAGTACCGATTTTGTAGATGAGCAAAAAGAGAGTCTTCGACTGCACTGCCGGGTTGCCAAAAAAACCGGTAAACCGATTGTTCTCCACAACCGGGAAAGCACAACCGACCTGCTGGATTTGATTGAAGAGGAGCAAGATGGATCTCTTTCCGGTGTCTGGCACTGTTTTACGGGTACGGAAGAGGAAGGCAAACGTGCTCTTGACCTGGGGCTTTATCTTGGCGTTGGCGGCGTATCTACGTTCAAAAATGCAGGGGTTGATAAAACCGTCTCAAAAATGCCAATGGATAAACTGATCCTGGAAACCGATGCCCCCTATCTCGCACCAACTCCCCATCGCGGAAAACGAAATGAACCGGCCTTCATCAAAAACATTGCGGAGAATTTGGCGGCGTTGAAAAATCTATCTGTAGAAGAAATTGCGGAAAAAACCACACGAAATGCGTTTAAATTATTCAGTATAAAATAATATACAGACCAATGCTTGGCGTTCCTCTGCGTCCTTTGCGGTTAAAATTAATAAACCGCGGTGGTCGCTGAGAGACGCGGAGAAAATCTTAAAAAATCATTACCTCTTCCGGTAATTTTTCAGGATTTAAATACTGTCCGATAATAGTCCTGAACTCAAATCGTGTTGGCGTGTTCGATCTCAAATCGGCAAATTTTTGCCCCTTCTCCTCTTCAGTTAAACCAGTCAATTTCCTCAATTCCTGATCATAAAAATCGATCTTATGATTTTTCCAGAGAAAGTCGGCAAAAGATAGATCTTCAGGTTCCGCCAAATTTGATCTCTTTGGCTTTTCATCCTGGTTTGGCGACGTGAATTGATCTCCAAAAAACTCAATCATCTTTCGAATAACAATTTCGCTGGCTTTCCATTTCGCTTCTCTTGAATAACCGGCAATATGCGGTGTGGCAATCAACGCTTCTTTTGCGATCTGATCTGAAAATACCGGCTCATTTTCCCAGACATCCAAAATAAAATCTCGAATAAGCCCCATTCTCTTGGCTTCGAAAAGAGCTTTTTCATCTACAACTCCACCACGGCTGGCGTTAATAATTAGCTTAAAACCATGTTTTAACCAAGCACCATCACACATATGATAGGTTGGATGGGGACCATTTTTAGTCAGGGGGGTATGAAAGGAAAGAACATCGCACGAGAGCAATTCATCTAAGTCAGCGGAAGTAAAATTTTCTTCCCTTTCTTCTTTTGGTGGGTCGTAGGGAACGTATTCTATTCCCAGTTTCTTCAGATATCCGATCAGCGCTCCGCCTGTATTCCCGCAACCAACCACTCCAATTCTCAGATCTTCAACCTTTTCGCCCCGAAGCTGTCCCCACCGATACAGTACAGTAAGAACATATTCTGCAACCGCATTGGCGTTACATCCTTCAGATCGGGCGAATTCAATTCCAAGTGTATGCAGGTGATCGATATCCACATGGTCAAATCCGGCAGTTGCCGATCCCACAAATTTTAAATTCCCGGCTTCCGGAAGTGTATCTGAATTTAGTTTAGTGACCGTTCGAATCAGCAGTGCATCATATTGCGTTGCATGATCCGGAAAACCATCTTCCGGATCATATCTATTCAGTTCAAAATCTCCAGGAATAAGTTTGTCCAGCGCATACAGGTATTTATCAGCAAAAATTTTCATAGATGAATGATAGGAAAATGCACAGAGAATGTTTGAATTGTATATTCCTTTATATTTAAAGAAACAGTATTTCAAGATTTTAAAATAAAATAGCGATGCCTGAATCATTCAACATAGTCTCCCTCATCAGAAAAAAGAGAGACAATGATGCTCTCTCGGATCGGGAAATGAAATTTATCATTCAATCTTACACCGACGGAGAGATACCCGATTACCAAATGAGCGCTTTTTTAATGGCTTCATTTCTGAATGGTTTGAATACAGAGGAGGCCTCCGCCCTGACCGACTCTATGCTGCATAGTGGACTTGTAGTAGATTTGGATGAGATAACCGGCTTCAAAGTGGATAAACATTCTACTGGTGGTGTGGGTGATAAACTCTCGTTGATTTTAGCACCCATTGTGGCTTCCTGTGGCGTTCCGGTGCCCGATGATTTCCGGGCGCGGACTGGGGCATACCGGCGGTACACTGGACAAACTGGAATCGATCCCCGGCTTTTCTGTGGATATGGATTTGGACCGATATAAGGAGATCATCAAAAAGCACGCTTTGGTGTTGGCAGGTCAAACCGAAGAGATCGCACCTGCTGATAAACTGCTTTATGCTTTGCGGGATGTGACCGCTACGGTTGAATCGATCCCGTTGATTGCCGGAAGTATTATGAGCAAAAAACTGGCCGAGGGAATTGATGCACTTGTGCTGGATGTGAAATTTGGATCCGGTGCGTTCATGAAAACAAGTGATGAGGCAATTGAACTTGCGCAAACACTGGTTGAAATTGGCGAACAATTTGGAAAACGAACCATCGCCTATCTCACAAATATGGAACAGCCGTTGGGAAATGCGGTCGGCAACTGGCTGGAAGTTAAAGAAAGTATTGATTCACTGAACGGAAAGGGCCCCGATGATGTCATGGAGATTACTCACCTGCTGGCCGGAACGATGATCTATCTTGGAAAAAAAGCAGACTCGGTAGATAAAGGAATTGAGTTAAGCAAAAAATCGGTGGCGGATGGCTCCGCTTTCCAAAAATGGATCGATATTGTAGAAGAACAAGGAGGAGATACATCCGTTATAAAAAATCCCGATTTATATGATCGCGCTGAATTTAGTGAACCGGTGACCTCGGAAACATCCGGTTATATCACTGAGATGGATGCATTTGCGATGGGAATGGTTTCGGTTGAACTCGGTGCCGGCCGCAGAGAAAAAGAGGATGATGTTGATCCCGATGCGGGGTTTATTCTTCATAAAAAAATAGGTGACAGAATTGAGGCCGGTGAAACATTTGCCACGCTCTATACGAACAAGAAGGATACCATTCATACTGCGAAAGCCGGTATGAAAGATGCCATCTCTGTTAAGAAGAAGGCACCGAAGCCTTTAAATCTCATCACACATCGTGTTGATAAAAACGGGGTTCACGATTTTAGGGCGTAAAGAATTGCGAATAAAAAGAAAACCATTAACTTTATATGATGCATTATGCATCAGGGCATTAATTTCAATAAGCTAAAAAACCATGTTTAAACGATTTATAAGAGCGATTAAGTCAATGTTTGGCGGATTTGTTAGTTCAATGGAAGATCCAAAACTCATCCTTGAGCAAAACATTCGGGAATTGAATGATCAAATTCCGCAGATGAACGAAAATATTACCACCGTAAAGGCGAATGCAATGATGCTTCGAAAGGAGGTTGAGAAGTACGAAAAATCTATTTCGGAGATCACTGCCAAAATCAAATCAGCCATTGAGGCCGACCGCGACGATCTTGCCGAAGGCTATGCGCTTCAACTCGAAAAAGCCAAAGAAAATTTGCAGCATTCCAAGCAACAGCTCAAATATGCTGACCAAGCCTACGAAAAAGCACTGAAGGTAAAACAGGCTTTTATGCGTGAGAAAGATCGAAAGATTAAGGAAGCGCGAGAAGCTCTCCGTGCCAGCGAACGGGCCGAATGGCAGGCAAAAGTAGCTGATGCTCTTGAATCCTTCGAAATGGGCGGGTTAGATCAGACTCACTCCGAAATGGTGAATCGTGTGAATGAAGAAACCGCACGAAACGAAGCCAGAATGGAAATCGCTCTTGAAAGCGTTGACACAGAAACAATGGAGATTGAAGCTAACGCTGAAAAATTGCGTGCTAAAGAGCTGGTAAACCAGTTTAAGCTCGATATGGGGAAAGAGTCAGCTTCTAAAGAGGACGAAACTATTGATATTGAGGAGCCAACGAAATCAGAAAAAGAATCCCCTCAAAAAACGGTTGGCAAAGAACGATCCAAGTCTAAGTAAACAACCATGAGCAGCAACAGCGAACAGGAACGGGAACGCCTCAAAGAGGAATACAAAGATCATTACCGGAAAATCCGGGAGACGAAAGAGAAGTTACGTCGATCGAAGTATGTGAGAAATGTAAATGAGGCGCTGCATCAAATGAATGCAGATGAACTTCTGGCAAATGTGGATGAATTTCTCGGGAAAGTTCGCACAAAAATGTCGCTTATTGAAGCCAGGCTTGATGTTGCCATGGAACATATATTGGATCAGCCTGATGATATATCGGAACTTGACGAAGAGCTAAAAAAAGAGAAAGCCCGCGAAAGCCTGAAAAAAATTAAGTCTGATATGGGCCTTCTTTACAGGGAAATTGAAAAACAGGCGCAAGAACTGCACGCAGAGAAAACAATCGGTCCCGGCACACAACCAGAGTCTGACCCGGACGAAAATAAAAATGACAGCGATTTAGCTTAAGGAAATGGCAAAAGACGAAGAATCATCCATCAATTTTACGAAAGAAGCCTTTCTCCACCCGGTTAACCTGGTTTGCCTGCTTGTAGGAACAATTACGGCGTTAGTGTTAAGTGATATTGGCTTGATATCGAATGCCATTCTTGCATTTACATTTGGCGTTGAGTTGATGTACCTGGGAATTGTGCCGAAACTGCCAGCTTTTCAAAAAAGTGTGAAGCTTAAAAAACGGAAGGAGCAGACGGATGAATCCAACGATAAAGTTATTTTTTACCAGCTTGATGCACGATCGCAAAAACGATTTTTGGTTCTGAAGCATATCACAAAAGAAGTAAAGCAGAACTTTGACACGCTTCCATACACATCTAAAGGAATGTTGGAACATATTGAAAACAAAGTAGATGATCTATTGTCCACATATCTGACGCTTTTGGATATGAATCGCCGATTCCAGATTTACATGAATTCTGAAGTGGAAGAGGAGATTCGGCGTGAAGTGGAAGAGCAGGAGAATGATCTCGAAACAATCGATTCGGAAAAACTGAAGAAGACCCGCCAACGAAGGCTATCTATCTTGAACAAACGCTTGAATAAGTTTGATGTAGCCAAAGAGAAATACCTGATATGTGAAACTCATCTCGAAACGATTGAAGATGCCGTCCGGTATATTTACGAACAGTCGATGACCATGCCGAATGCAGAAGATGTAGGAACACAGCTCGATTATCTTCTTTCTGAAATGGAAGAAACCACGAATATTATCGAAGAGATGGATTCAAACCTGCTTCCGGGTTTTGAGGATATGGACCGGGAGCTTGAACTGGCTCAGCTTAAAAAGGAAGCTAAAGAACTTCGAAAAGAGACCGGAGAAAAAGTTAAAAAATCGATATGAATACAGCTTCACTCGAACGCGAAACCGTTTTACTTGAAACTGACGATGATGGAATTTCGATTCTTACCATCAACAGGCCTGATAAGCTTAATGCTTTAAACAAACAGGTTTTAAATGATCTGGGCGATGCTTTTGATTTCATCGAAAAATCAGACCACATTCGTTCGATCATTATCACCGGGTCTGGCGAAAAAGCCTTTGTAGCGGGAGCCGATATCAAAGAACTCAGCACTCTTGACAGGCAGAGCGGTGAGAAAACTTCATCAGAAGGTCAGGGGCTCTTTAACAGGATTGAGCAGTTCTCAAAACCTGTGATAGCACTCGTCAATGGCTATGCACTTGGCGGAGGTGCGGAACTGGCAATGGCTTGCCACATCCGAATTGGCACCAAAAACGCTGTATTTGGTCTGCCGGAAGTTTCTCTTGGGTTGATTCCGGGTTACGGCGGTACTCAACGACTTGCCTCAATTGGCAGGAAAAGGAAAGGCGATGGAGATGATCTTGACCGGCAAACAGATTCAAGCTGATGAAGCCCATTCTATTGGATTACTGAATCATGTTTTTGATTCGGACAGTGCCCTCAAGAAAGTGAAAGAGATTGCTTTGAAAATCATGAAAAATGGTCCCGTTGCAATCACCGCAGCTATCGCAGCGATAAATGCCGGTTCCGGAGCCAACCAAGGGTATGCCAAGGAAGCAACTTTATTTGGGCAGCTCTGCGAAACCGATGATTTTAAAGAGGGAACTTCAGCTTTCCTTGAGAAACGAAAAGCTAATTTTACCGGCAACTAAGCACATCTCTGATTGAAGAACCCTCAAGAAGATTCTGAAACTATTGACGTGTCAACAATAAAGTATCGGGGGATTAGAAAAGTCCCCTCTTTCAGTATCTGTTTAGCGCGAAAAGATGATTCATGATTTTTTATTTACCAGATCGCTAAACAGGTCCCTCCTTCATAAGAAGGGGAGAAACTTTACCTCAACATACGACCTAACAACTTAAACTTGACAGGTACTCTTCTGTACGATTTTTCTTTCATAAGTTCATTGTATCTTTACTGACCCATATGACTGAATTCCTCTACATATTTACAGCCATTTTACTAAGTGGATTTTTCTCGGGATCGGAGATGGCCTTTGTAACGGCTAACAAACTTAAGCTCGAAATTGAATCGAGAAAAGATACGTTTCGGGGAAAATCGCTGGCATTTTTCAGTGATAATCCGGAAAACTTTTTGACCACAACATTGGTTGGAAACAACATTGTAAATGTTATATATGCCACTTTAATGGCCGTTTTCCTTGTTGAACCGATACAGGCTATTTACCAGCAGTTTACGGGTGTGATGCCTACAACAGCAATGATTCTTTTCATACAAACAATGATAGCGTCTATCGTTATTTTGCTGTTTGGTGAAATTATTGCAAAAGCGATCTTCAGAGTACAGGCCGATTTTCTTATCACTATCATTGCCGCACCCCTCAGGTTAATAAACTACCTCTTATCTCCGCTGATCTATATAACAAATTATTCATCAGGGATACTTATCAACCTGCTTAATATTGGCAGTGAACCAAGTGAGAAAGTATTTCGCCGCCAGGATGTTGAGATGATATTCAGGGAACTGAAAGACAGTGGCGGCAGCAAGGAGATCGATCATGATGATTCTGAAATTCTCCACAACGTACTTGAACTCTCCAACAAAAGAGTACGCGAAACGATGGTACCGCGTACCGAAATTGTGGCGATTGACAGAAATGCCACCATCGAGGAGTTGAAGAAAGCATTTATAGAATCGGGTTTTTCCAAGATTCCCGTATACCAGGATACCATTGACGACATCATCGGGGTAGTATTTGCTTATGATCTGTTCAGTAATCCAAAAAGCATCAGCCAGATTACGCGGCCGGTAAACCTGATTCCATCCAGTAAAAAATCAAAAAATCTGCTTACTGAATTCAGGCAAAGCAATATTTCTGTGGCCATTGTGATTGATGAATATGGAGGTACCGCCGGAATGGTAACCATTGAAGACCTGATTGAAGAGGTGGTCGGTGATATCCAGGATGAGTACGATAAGGAAGATGATCAGATCAAAAAATTATCAAATAACACATTCTTGCTTTCCGGTTCAGTAGAGTTAGATGAACTGATTGAACTTCATCCCGAAATTGAACTGAATTTTGAAGAGGGCGACTTTGAGACCGTTGCCGGGTATATCATTCACCATACCGGACGAATCCCTAAAGTGAATGAGGAGCTTCAAATACACGGAAACACCTTTATAATCACCAAAGCAACACAGAGTAAGCTCGAAAACGTTAAATTAATCATACTCACCGGCGACTAATCCATTCGGTTTGGGTTCTCCCTTGCCAGCGCAAGTTTGTAACTTGTGCGATGAATGGTCCAAGTTGCCTCAAAGAGATCCCTACGGGGCAAACTTGAACCAGTAAGAATGAAACAATACTTAAACATACCGTTGAAATTTCAACAACAATCCAGGAACAACATCCGATGATTGAAAAATATCCATATTGGGCACAACAGCTTGCCAAAAAATACCTGAGCCGCACGCTCAACCAATTTATCATTCATGGAAATGTAAATGACCTGGTTTCAATCAAAGATGAGGATAAACACCGATACCTGCGGTTAAAATCGTTCATGGCAGAGGAGTTTTTTGGGGCACGGGATATTGTTCTGTTTTACGACCGGGCATCCGGAATATATTTCAGAGATCAGAATTCGCAACGGGATTTTAACCGTGCTCTTGCCGGACGGGATTCCCTGATAGGCACGGAATACGCAAAAAAACTGCCGAAAGATCCCGTGGGTGCATTTAATGTACTGGAACAATATATCCGATCGCGTCTCGATCAAAAGAAAAGCATCGCCCTGATTGTTGATTTTGCAGAAACAATTGTACCGGCCAATGAGGCTGGCAGCACTGGTTCAGAAGATCGTAATGCACTTGTTTATCTACTAAAATGGGCTCATGATCCGCTTTTTCTTGCGGCCGATTTTACCACGATTTTGTTCACTGAAAACCTGTCCGACCTCAATCGAACCTTGATTCAAAATCCGTACTCATCAGAGATAAAAATTCCACTGCCGGAAGAAAACGACCGCCTCTCCTACATCACACAGGCTTGTGATCCGGATACATTTGAAGAGATATCGGACGTTCCTAAGCCGGTGATGGCACAAATGACAGCTGGTCTTGGATTTTTGAAACTGAAGAGTATCCTCTCAAATGCGATACAAAATTCAGAAAAAATTACATTCGATTCGCTTACCGCAATCAAAAAAGATATGATTGAAGCGGAAGCATATGGCCTTCTTGAATTTGTAACGACGGATACCACACTTGATAATGTAGCCGGGCATAAAAAAGTAAAAGAACATCTGCGTCATGCTGTCAAAGCTTTAAAATCGGGACGACATGATGTAATTCCTATGGGATATCTTGTATGCGGCCCGGTTGGAACCGGTAAAACTTATCTTGTAACCTGTTTTTCGGGTGAGGTTGGCATTCCGATGGTAAAACTGAAAAACTTCCGAAGCCAGTGGCAGGGAGTAACAGAGGGAAATCTGGAAAAAATATTAAGCCTGCTGAAAGCAATGTCGCCCGTAGCCGTAATGATTGACGAAGCTGACGCCTATCTTGGCGACCGCTCTGCATCGGGAGACAGCGGTGTATCGAGCCGGGTTTTTTCACAGATTGCCACCTTTATGAGTGATACACGTAACCGCGGAAAAATTCTGTGGTTCCTGATGACCGCCCGCCCCGACCTGATGCCTATAGACTTAAAACGCCAGGGACGTGCCGAAGAACATATCGCACTCTTTCCCCCTGAAACGGAAGAGGAGCGAATTGAACTTTTTGATGCCATGAAGAAAAAAACCGGGATCAGGGTATCCGAAAACCACATCCCGAAAACCGTTCTTAAAGGGGATGTTCATTATTCCGGGGCTGATATGGAAGCAGCTCTTACACGGGCAAAATTCCGAACGGCATCCGATAACCTCGATGAAGCCACACCTCAGATACTGGACCGGGTTTTTGAAGATTTTTTACCTCCCACCTATCCCGAAGAGATTGAACTACAGACACTGACCGCCGTTTCGGAATGTACTTCGAAGGCGCTATTGCCCGAACGATTCCGTAAATTAGACCGGAATAAAATGTTGAACAGAATCCAGGAATTGAAACAAACGATACGTTAAAAAATGTCTAAAGACAGGCTGCAAGAAATACGTGAATCGATCGACAAGCTTGACGAAACCATTGTAAAAGCGCTTGGTGAACGACAAAAAATTGTTCGTGAGATCCTGATAGATAAACTCGAGCGTGAAGATGAAATTCGTGATCCCGAACGCGAGGAAAAACTTCTTTCTAAAATTCGGCATAAAGCCCCGGAAGTTGGCATGGATCCCTACTTCCTCGAGCAACTTTTCAGGGAGATTATCCATCATTCCGTGCGTTATCAAACGCATGCACTGATCGACCATCAGAATGATAAATCAAAAGAGGAGACAATCAAGGTTTCGTACCAGGGAACGGATGGTGCTTTTAGTCACCAGGCCGCCATGCGTCATTTTGAACAGCGTTACAACAATGTTGAATGCATTGGCTACACCCGGTTTGATGAAGCCGCTGATGCCGTTGAAGAGGGAGAAGTAGATGTTGGTTTTCTGCCGATTGAAAATACCACGGCCGGTTCCATCAACGATACCTACGATCTTTTGAATGAAAAAGAGCTGTACATTATTGGCGAGGAGGTCCTGAAGATTAATCACTGTTTGATGGGACCTGAGGAGGTTCAAATTGGCAATATTCGCCGGATTTTATCTCACCCGCAAGCCATCGCCCAATGCAGTAAATTTCTCACCTCACTGCCCCGATGCCATGTAGAATCGTATTTCGATACCGCTATGGCGGCACGAAAAGTCCGCGATGATGCTGATCTTTCCCAGGCTGCTATTGCCAGTGCATTTGCAGCTGAAATTTATGGATTAAAAATCCTGGAAAGAGATCTTGCCAATCAAAAAGAGAACTACACCCGTTTTGTTGTGGTAAGCCCCGAATCGGTTACCTGCGACCCACAACTGAACTGTAAGACCTCCCTCATATTTGCAACGGTTGATGAAAAGGGAGCTCTCCTGAAATGCCTGAACCTTTTGGGAAATAATGGGATAAACATGACAAAACTGGAATCTCGTCCCCGAATGGGACATCCCTGGCAGTCTCTCTTCTATCTGGATATTGAGGGAAATAAAGAGGAACCGCGTGTTGAAGATGCGTTGAAAAAACTTCAGAAAAAAGCCCAATACTTTAAAAATTTAGGCAGCTATCCTGTTCGCGAAGGGAAGTGGTAAATTTGTTTCTTAAACTACCGTAACACAAAGTTTTTATTTATTATATAGAGCGATTCAACGAGAGGAGTTTTTAAATTTGCATGTAGTGCGGCTTTTATATTGTTGAATAAATAAAACTACCCGTTTACCGGTAGACCAAAAAAAGGCACACCGTTGGAGCAACTGTCACAAACCGATAAATGGGTTAACACTATAAGTTGGTAGTTATGAAGTTTACACCAATCCGAATAGCTCTGATCTACCTGGCATTTGCCCTTCTCTGGATAACAACGACCGACTGGCTCGTTGAATATTTTGTTCAGGATGATGCACTCATCACACAAATTCAACTCATAAAGGGAATATTCTATGTAACAGTTACAGCTGTAATTCTCTACTTGATGGTGAAAAGCTACGAAAAAAACCTGAAGAGAGAGCAGGAGTTACAAACCAGAATACTTGAAACCATTCCGGTAATGATAACCGTTTATCGTCCCGATCTCTCGGAAGTTTCTGTGAATCCAGAATTTGAAAAAGTAACCGGTTGGACAAACAGGGAAACAAAGTCCGTCAATATTATGGATAAAGTCTATCCTGACAGGGACTATCAAGAGAACGTGCTGGAGTTCATGAATAAATCGAATGCCGGCTGGAAAGATTTTGAAATGGTAACGAAGAGCGGCGAAAAGGTTTATACAACGTGGACAAATATCCACCTGTCTGATGAAACTCAGATCGGTATTGGGCTGGATATTACCGAGCGTAAAGAGATAGAAGAACAGTTGAAAAAAAACCAGGAATGGCTGCAGCTAACCACTACCAGTTCAAATGTTGGATTGTGGGAATGGCATCCACAAACCGGAAAAACTGTTTTTGATGAAGTATGGGCAAATCTTGTAGGATACACTCTCGACGAACTGCAACCGATCAGTATTGAAACCTGGAACAACCTGGTTCACCCGGATGACCTGCAGAAATTCAAAGAAGAGGTTGAGCGTTATATCTCCGGCGAAACAACACTCTATGAGTGCGAAGTGCGAATGAAACATAAACAGGGACATTGGGTCTGGATTTTAGACCGGGGCCGTGCTGTAGAGTGGGATGCAGATGGCAACCCAACCCGGCTTGTGGGAACTCATGTTGATATCACCTCTCAAAAAAATATTGAGCAACGCATCAATGCTGAACGTCAGCGGTTTGAAATTGCATCGAACCTAACAAGTGATGTGATCTGGGAATGGAAACCGTACATCAATGAACTTTGGTGGGGCGATGGAATTGAATCTGTTTTGGGCTACAAAGAGGAAGACTATAAGGGAGCCCCCGATTTTTGGGAAAATCATGTTTCTAAAAAAGACCGGAAGAGAGTTGTTAAAAGCATGAAAGATGCAGAAGATTCGGGTGCTATACATTGGAGTGATGAATATGAGTTTATTGCTGCCGATGGCAGCCTGCGAAAAATTGAAGATAATGCGGTTATTATTAGAAATGATGACGGCAGCATCCGAAGAATTATCGGGGCAATGGTAGACCAAACAAAAGAGATTGAATACCAGGAGGCATTGCGCCACCAAAGCCATCGGTTTGAGATGATTGCAAAAAGCACAAACGATGTGCTTTACGAATGGAATATGAATACGGATAATGTTTGGTGGAGCGAAGGCTGGCAATCGCGCTTTAATTATAAGGATGAAGATGTTTCTCGCTCATTTGATTGGTGGGCTGATAAAATTCACGCCAACGACAAAGAAAAGGTGTTAAACAGTCTCAATGAATCGATGAAGTCTAACAGCGAATACTGGACTGCTTATTATCGATTTAAAAATGGCGATGGCAGCTATTCGCATGTTGTTGACCGCGGTTATTTTATGAAAAACAGCAAGGGTGAAAATGAATATATGGTGGGCACTATATCTGATATTACCGCAGATGTAGTTGCAAAAGAAGAATTAAAAGCCTCTGAACAGCAATACAAGTTACTGTTTAAGCAGAATCCAATCCCGATGTTCATTTACGATCCTAACACATTCAAATTCACAACCGTAAATGAAGCCGCCGTAAAAAAATATGGATATTCGAAAGAGGAGTTTTCTAATCTTACAATTTATGATATCCGTCCAAAATCTGAGATTAATGAACTGGAAAAAGTATTGAATAGTTACTCTGAAAAAGAACGATCTCGTTTCCACGAAACCATTCATCAAACAAAAAACAATGAACAGTTAACTGTTGAAATTTCATCCTCAACTATTGTTTATAAAGAAAAAAAACAACGGCTTGTGATTGCAAACGACATTACAGAACAGCGAAGAGCCGAGAAGCGCGCCATCAGTGCAATTATTGAAGGGGAAGAGAGAGAAAGGCAACGAATTGCCAAAGAACTTCACGACGGACTCGGACAGTACCTTTCGGCATCGAATATGAATTTACGATCTGTGTATGAAGATATTGAGGAGATTCCGGATAAACTGCGATCAACATTTAAAGCTGGCTTGCGATTTCTGAGTCATGCTATTTCAGAAACAAGAAGTATCTCACAAAACCTTCTGCCGAAAGCAATTCAGGATTACGGGCTGGAACTCGCAGCAGAATCGTTGACAAATCAACTACGAAAAACTCATAATATTAATGTGTATTTCTATTCGAACCTCGATAATATTGACCTATCGGATAAAGTGCAGATTAACCTCTACAGGATTTTACAGGAGTCATTAAACAATGCTACAAGACACGCTGATCCCACAAAAATTGAGGTGCAACTGGTCTACTCGGAAGGTGAAATACTGATGACTATTGAAGATAACGGGAAAGGATTCGATGTAAATGAAATTAGTGGAGAAGGTCTTGGAATTCGCAGTATGAAAACCAGGGTTGGTGCAATGTCTGCAAATTTAGATATTGTTAGCAGAAAAGGTCGGGGCACAATTATATCGGTAGTTGTTCCTATTCAATGAACTACCTCGGGGCAGAGCCCACGAGGTATCAACTTATAATCCAAATTTTTTAAACAATCTATGCACTTATTGTGAAGTGTCCCCCTTTGAAGGGGGCAATGGGGGATGATCAATCTCCCCTTGAGGGGAGTACGGCTTTAGCCGGGAGGGGTGTAATGCATCAAAACCACGAATTGGGCATTCCAGAACTTCGAAAGTCATCCCCCAGATCTCTCAGCCTTCCCCTTTCAAAGGGGGACTTTAGTCTTTTTGAGACTGTCCAAAAAGGATGTCATTCTGAACTCGATTCAGAATCTCCAATTGTTAATCATGCTTGGAGATACCGGATCGGGGTCCGGTATGACAAAAATGAGAATATTGATTTTTCTTACATCCTTTTTGGACAGCCTCGGAATTAAACCACTTAGGATTAAATAACATTCTCATGGCAAACGTAAAAATAGCATTAGCAGACGATCATAAAATTGTTCGAGACGGAATTAAAACTATGCTCGAATCTCAGCCCGAAATTGATGTAGTAGCTGAAGCTTCTGATGGAGAGGAGATCCAGAAAAAATTGGAAGACACTTTGGTTGATTTGGTTATTATGGATATCAGTATGCCGGTAAAAGATGGTATTCAGGCTACAAAAGAACTAAAAGAGAATCATCCGGATGTAAAAGTGCTGGCTCTTACTATGAGTAACGACGATCTGCATATCCGGCAGATGATTCAGGCCGGTGCATCGGGTTACATAATGAAAAGCGCCGGAAGGCAGGATCTGAAAGACGCTATTGAAACCATTATGAGCGGTCAACACTATTTTAGTGATGAAGCCACCCAAAGCATCATGATGGATTTGGTGAAGGGAAAAGGCACGTCCACAAAATTGGATGCTGTACATATAACCGACCGAGAACTCGAAATTCTTGAACTGATTGTTCAGGAATACACAAACCAGGAAATTGCAGAAAAACTGTACATAAGCCCCCGAACAGTAGATGCCCATCGCCGCAATTTACTCCAAAAAACCGGGGCCCGAAACACAGCTGGTCTTGTAAAGTATGCTTTTCAGCACAATCTGATTTCACCAAAAGATGAGTAGAAGAAGAAAATTAGTGATTCGAACATGCAGAACACAAATGCCCCCCAAGGCATTTTATTAGGTTTTTTTACGTAGTTATTCAGGAAAAAAATACGCTCTTCAACCGATACACTTTGGCACCTCCCATTAATACTTTGATTATATGGAAGGCTCTGAATATCAAATAGCTATCATCTCTGATAAAAAACCCCGGACAGAAGTCCTTTCTAAGGTGGTTAAAAGTTTTTTCAAACAAATTACCAAAGTCCCGATTATTGATACAGACAGCCTGGAGTCCTTAAAAAATATCAATGAACCACAAGTGTTACTCATTGATTTAATGGGAACAAACAAAAATTCAAAAGAAATTATTGTTCCGCTGAGAGAGATGAATTCCGATTTTAAAATGATTGCACTTCATATATATCAATCCCCAAAATTGATTGAACCACTCTATAAAATGGGGATTAACGGGTATGTATTTTATGAACCATCCCGCAAAGAATTGGTTCATGCCATTCAAGAAGTAACAGCCGGAGAGACCTATAAACCGGAGTATCTGCGGTCTGCGTAAAAAAACCTACGGCCTAAACGACCTCTCAGTAGGTAGTTGATGAAATAAATAAATACGCTTTTCACGTCAACTACTTCTCCTATAAAAAAGATAAATTTGTATGAAATAGAGACGAGACGACAATAATAGTCAACGGGAATTGAATTCATGCAATTTATTTTATGAAAACGAATGAAGTTGCGATTCTAAATGCATTACAAAGTGCAGCCATTATTCTTGATGAAAATGGTGATATCGCTTTTGCAAACAGGAGATGGAACAGAAATACAGGTTCTTTTAGCTTGTCCGGGGATAAGTTTCAACCCAGCAACTTTATTGAGCACTGCAAGGTGGCTATAAATGAAGGCAACGATTATGCCCTTCGATTACTCTTTGGAATCAGAGAGGTTTTAAACGGAACCAAAGAAGAATTTAAGATTACAATAAAATTTGCTTCAGCCCGCGCAAACAGATGGTATAAAACAGAAGTCTCTCCTATTCAGCTAAATTCTCAAAAACATCTGTTGCTTGTTTTTAATCCCGCCTCTGAAAATATCAAAACCATCCACCGTTTAAGAGAATCGGAAGCCCTGTACAGGCAAAATTTTAAGTACTCCACAGCAGGTATCATTTTCGGTAAAAGCAGCGGTGAAATTCTGGATGTAAATCCTGCCGCCTGCAAAATGCTTGGGTACACTGAATCGGAATTAATGGAGGGAGGCCGAAGCATGATTGTAGATGTAGATGATCCCGCCCATAAAGAGGTCGTGCGTATTCGAAACGAAAAGTCCGTTTTCCGGGGAGAGAAAGAGTACAAACATAAAGACGGACACTACATTCCCGTTCAGTTAACCTCTGTGAAATACAGTTCCGATGATAATGAACAGCATATCATCAATACCTTTCGGAGTCTCCAACATGAAAAAACAAGCCAATATACCCTTGAAGAGGAACGCAGATTCACAAAAACAAATTTGTCATAACATTCCAGAAATCAAATTCAGTAAAAGGATCAAGTAATTCTATTACTAATCACAAAAATTTTATTTTTAAAAAAAGCGTGGCCTGACCACACAAAAGATTATGCGTATTTTAATTGTTGAAGATAATGCAATTCAAGCCTTAACCCTTGAAATGATTGTAAAACGATTAGGTTTTACAGAGGTGGAAAAAGCTTATTCACCAGAACAAGCACACGAAGTTTTAGAAAATTATGAACCTGATATAATGTTTGTGGATATCAATCTCGGTACTGAAGTAACCGGTGTTGATATTGTAAAAAGAGTACAACAAAAACACCCGGTTCGTGTTCTCTATATAACCGGTAATTCTGATTCTCATCATAAAAACCTGGCAGACGAAACCGATTATTTTGGTTATGTAGTAAAACCAATTGATCCAGTGCAGATTAAAGATATTCTTTCCAAGGAAGAATTGCTCATTTCATAAAATTTACAATGTATATGTCAACTGCAATTGAAGAAGAAAAGCGGGTTGAAGCTCTTCGTGTTTATGATATTATCCACAGCAATTCGAAAGAGGAATTTGACAAGATTACCGAATTGGCAGCAGCTATTTGCGAGGCACCCATTGCAAAAATCAATCTTCTTGACAAAGATACCCAATGGACAATATCCAATTATGGGTCTGAGCAATACGAACGCTCTATAGCCAGGGAAAAAACGGTTTGCCAATACACCATCAAGCAGAAATCAATCCTCGAAATACCTAATCTCAGCAAAGATTCGCGGTTTAAAGATGCACCTTATGTAAAAGGCGAACCGTATTTCGAATACTATCTGGGGGCTCAATTAAAAAATCCGGATGGATATACAATTGGAGCTCTCTGCGTTCTTGACTTTAAAGAACGCCACCTTTCAGATCGCAAAAAAAGAGAATTAGAGATGCTGGCCGAGCAGGTCATGACCTCCCTGGAGTTGCGAAAACAGAACCAACAGCTTACTGAATTGAATGAGCAAAAAAACAACCTCATGAAGATTCTAAGCCACGATTTAAGATCTCCTCTAAGCGGAATTATCGGTATGAGCGATCTTCTCGGTGAACTTGTTGACGAGGATAATAAGGAGGCGATGGAGATGACCTCACTTATCAATCAAAGTGCAAAACAGCTTAACCAGTTAATTGATGATATACTCAACTATACAATCATCGAGTCAAAAGGATTTACACTGAATCGTAAAG
This sequence comes from Balneolaceae bacterium, assembly GCA_034521495.1. Classification (NCBI taxonomy): domain Bacteria; kingdom Pseudomonadati; phylum Balneolota; class Balneolia; order Balneolales; family Balneolaceae; species Balneolaceae bacterium. The sequence goes on along the minus strand of JAXHMK010000017.1, from coordinate 50,253 downwards.
AGACTGATTTACACTCCATTGTTGAGAATATGAGGCGGCTGTATATGCCATCTGCCAAACTTAAAAATATAGATATGGCATTCGATGTGGATATAGGCAAAAAGGTATGGATTGATGATGAAAAATTTGAACAGATTTTTGGCAATCTCCTGTCCAATGCTATTAAATTCACCACGAAAAATGGAAAAATAAGGAGCAAAATTTTAGAACAGAATGACAACCTCATTCTGCAAGTTTCTGATACGGGTGTAGGAATGAAGGACGAGAAGATTCAAAATCTGTTTACCAATGAGAATGCCAAAGGACAAGAGGGAACCTCCGGGGAAAAAAGCACCGGTTTAGGGCTAAATATCATCAAACATTTTACGGATCTTCACGGCGGCTCAGTAGATGTAGAGAGTACAATTGGCGAAGGAACAACCTTCACCGTTCGGCTTCCGCTGTCGGATGAAAATGCCTGATCTCTTATAGTACCTTTATAAAACTCCGCTCCTCTTTTTCTATTTTAAGGAACCAATGTTTTGCCGTACATTTCTCAAAACTAAAAACTATTCACGGCAACAAGAACACTGAATGATTAACTTTAAAGAAAACATTGATAAAGAATCAGCTTTTCGATCTGTTCAGGAATATCTAACGTCGAAAAATTTATCAATCCAGGCTAAAGATAAAGAACGTCCCTGGGGTGGTTTTTTTGTGATTGATGAAACCTCTCTCGAGACCTTTATTGATCAATTTTTTCCATCTTCTGATCCGAGAAATAACAGCTTAGACCAGGTGCTCAGCCCGAAAATTCTGCTTGTTCAGCCTGATAAACGTCTGTCCTGGCAATATCATTACCGGCGTGCGGAACTTTGGAAAATCATAAACGGACCGGTTGGCATAATTCTGAGTGATGATGACAATCAAACAGAACTTCAGAAGTTCAACTCAGATGAGTTGATTAAAATTGATTGCGGAGAGCGCCATCGCTTGGTCGGTTTAGAGGAATGGGGTGTAGTTGCTGAAATCTGGCAGCATACCGATCCATCCAACCCGTCTGACGAAAACGACATTGTACGCCTTGAAGACGATTATGGCCGATAAATATTGGAATCTTTTCCTATGAAAAACCTGATTTTACTTTTCTTAACTGTTCTTTTTACTGCTCCTTTCTGCTTTGCTCAATCAGAAGAACCCACACTTGATGAGAAAATCGGCGAGATGCTGATGATCGGTTTTAAAGGATATGAGGTCAGTGATACATCTCATATTGTACGGGATATCAAGAAGTATCATTTAGGGGGTGTTATTCTCTTTGATTATGATGTGCCGACCGACAGACCCGTGCGAAATATTGATAGCCCAAAACAGGTTCAGCGTCTCATTTCTCAACTCAATGATCTTTCGGATCAGAAACTGTTTATAGCCGTTGACCAGGAAGGCGGCCGGGTAGCACGGTTGAAGGAATCACGTGGGTTTGTGCCGAATGTCTCAGCCGAATATTTGGGAGAAATTAATAATGCTGACTCCACTCGCCGCTATGCAGAATCGATGGCTGACCAACTCCATCAACTGGGTTTTAATCTGAATTTTGCCCCTGTGGTTGATCTGAACATAAACCCGGATAACCCTGTCATCGGCCGAATTGAACGGAGTTTTAGTGCCAATCCGGAGATTGTAGAGAAGCACGCTTCCATCTTTCTCGAAGAGTTTAACAAGCGCAACATTCTCGGAGTTTTAAAACACTATCCGGGACATGGCAGCGCCTGGAATGATTCGCATGTTGGCATGGCCGATGTTACGGAAACCTGGCAAGAGACTGAGTTAGAGCCGTATCGCGATCTGATTCAAACGGATTACCAATTTGCTATTATGACCGCTCACGTTCTCAATAAAAACCTTGATGAAGAATGGCCGGCTACATTGTCGAAAGAAGTTCAAACAGAGCTTCTCAGAAATGAACTTGGATACAATGGCGTCCTCTTTTCGGATGATATGCAGATGGAAGCAATCCGTTCATTTTACGGGATTGAAACAGCCATCACCAGAGCGATCAATGCTGGTATTGATGTATTGGTTTTTGGGAATAATTCAGTGTATTGGCCGGATATTGTGCCGCGGGCTGTGGAGATTATCAAACAAAAAATCGACTCAGGAGAAATTTCGGAACGTCGAATTGATGAGTCGTATCATCGAATTATGGAAGCAAAGAACTCTTTGTAGATCGAGTAAAAGCCATTTTTATTATACAATCTAAGAAATGCGTAACATGGCAAAAACATACTCTTACGATGAAATGTCGGATCTTATCAAAAAAGATATTGACCGAATTAGCGATTTCTATGAGATCCCCGAAGATCTGATTTCGCTGAAGCCTGAACCGAAAAGTTGGAGTGCCTGCGAAATTATTCAACATATCAACAAGTTCAACGGGCTTTACATGAAAGAGTTAAACAAAGCGATTGAATCCGGAGAACCTGTTAAAGCGAATAGCCAGGAGTTCAAACCCCGATTCATATTCAGGCAGTTTATTCATTTCCTTGAACCGCCTTATAGATTAAAGTTAAAAACCATTGCCCCGATGTACCCAAATAATTCTGGCAATACAGATCCTGAAAAGCCGATCAATGAATTAAAAGAGAGCAATATTGAGATCAGGAACCGGATTGATAGCTTTCGCGAAAAGCAATTGGATTTGAATAAAATCAAAGGAAATAACCCGGTATTACAATGGGTGTCTATGAGCCTTACTGAATTCATTTTAATTCTTGAGGCGCATCAGCGGCGACATTTCTGGCAATTGCAGCAAACCCTTCTGAAACTCTCGGGTGATAAATACTGATTTTGAATTAAAAACCAACGGTATCCATGTCGATTTTACTGGTTGCGAAAAACAGAAATTTAGAACCATTTAAAGAAGCGCTGCTCAAGGCCGATAAAAACCTGGATGTAGAGATCTGGCCGAATATTGAACAGCCGGATCGGGTGCAGTTTGCCGTCGCCTGGAATCAGCCTGAAAATCTGTTTGATTCCTTTCCAAACCTGAAAGTTATTTCATCACTGGGAGCCGGAGCAGATCATCTGTTAAAAGATTCAACGATCCCCGATCATATCATTTTTACAAAAATCACCGAGCCGTCTTTAATCTCACAGATGATTGATTATGTTTATGCCTGTGTACTTACCATTCTGCTGCGGCTTGATACTTACCAGAACTCAAAAAGTTGGAAACCTCAGCAAAAATTTACCCGCGAGGAGCTGAATATCGGTGTGATGGGACTTGGAAATATTGGAAAAGAGGTGGCTGTATATCTGGCTGATCAAAAGTTCAACGTACTGGGACTATCTAATTCCAAAAAAAGCATACCTAATGTAGAAACATTTACACCCGAACAGCACAAACTATTCCTGAGCCGGGTGAATATTCTTGTAAACCTTCTGCCTCTTACCAAAGAAACTGAGGGTATTTTGGATCTTGATCTTTTTAAATCGCTCAGCAGTCCCTCCTTTTTGATTAATGCAGCACGAGGAGATCATTTAGTGGATGAAGACCTGATCTACGCATTGGATACGGATACAATCGAAGCGGCATACCTGGATGTGTTTTCTGAGGAGCCTCTGCCGGAATCGCACCCGTTCTGGAACCGAAAGAAAATTCATATCACTCCACATGTGGCCGGGGGAAGTGATCCCGATAATGTTGCAGCGGAAATAGTTGATAACTATAAACGGCTGCTTTCGGGGATGAAGTTGCAGAATGTTGTAGATCGGGAGAAGGGATATTAAATACCATTTAAAGAGGGCTTTGCAAAACCGTGGTTACTGGTCAATCTGAACTCGATTCAGATTCTCCATTCGTCTTTATAGCCTGTATCTGGAGATCCTGAATCAAGTTCAGGATGACGGTCAGAGTTTTGCAAAGCCTTCTTAAAAACTCTGAATGTGGCTAAAGCCACTTATGTTTATTCACTTTTATTACCCGTCAGTTGAAACTGAGTACGTGTTTAGCGCGTGAAAGAATTCTTGCTCCAGGCCATTCATTCATCGTTTCGCCCTCTCCCCCAACCCCTGACATTACCCATAAAATCTCAATTTTTGAGATGATATCTTTATCAAGGTTTATTGGAAAGGTTGAATATCATTCATAATAATAGGCTATCAACCGTAACGTTCACCTTGTTCATCCCGACGCTTCGGGACAAAAGAACCAAAAATTCAAGGCGGTGAAAGAATTGGCGGCGGTCACTGAATCTCTGCTACCTTTTATCAATGGTCCACCGCGTTTATAGCTTGTTAACATCGTTAAGAGCCGGTATGATAAAAGGTCTCCGCAGATCTTCAGGCTCCCTCAATCCGCCAATTCTTTCGAGGCCGGAGTTGTTCTGACCCTAAAATAAATCAACTCTAAAACAGCAATGAATAGATGTTGAAGCACCTATTATTCATCTTTCAAAAAGCGTATTGCAAATCTATTTTTAAAATGATAAACAGATATTTTTCGAAAATATACCTAACAGCTTTACGTCAATCATTACCAATACTTTACATAGACTAAATTAGTCATATTTGAAATTACATGGGTAATGTCAGCTCCCAACCCCTCTCCCCGCGGGAGAGGGGCGAAGGGGTGAGGGCGAAAAAACGGTCTGTGCCAAGAGATTGGCTTTTTTCGTCTGTCAGATCGGTAAACAGGTACGAAACTGACGGTAATAGATAAAATCCAGCTACAATTTGATCTTAATGATGGCGCGAGCGTCTCGATCGTAACCATTCCGTAAGCAGAAGAGAGATGGTTGCGTTATCCTTATTCAACTAAATTCTTTGAAAAGCGGATGATATTCTACCAATCCTTCGGGAATATAATCTGTAAAAGATTTAATCAAAAAATACTCCGGCGGAACACCTTGTAGCATCAATTGCTCATTCTGTTGAAACCCAAAACGATTATAGTATTCCGGCTCACCAAGCAATACGCAACCTTTTGCTCCTGATTTTTTGATTTTATCTAAGCCTTCTAAAATCAATTTTGAACCAATTCCCTTGTTTTGATATCCCGAGTGAACCGAGACCGGAGCCAGACCAAACCATGAACAATTTTCTTCATTGATGGTAATCTCAGAGAAGGCAATATGTCCTACAATTTTTCCATTTATCTCGGCAAGCAATGATAAATCCAAGGCTCCGGCCTTTCTCAATGCATCAACTAAAAGATGCTCTTTTTGGTTGCTGTAGGAGAGGTTTTCAAATGCGGATTTGACGACACTACGAATCTGGGATATATCGCTCTCTTTTTCGGGCCTGATATTTATCTTGAAATTCATCCTGGAAGCCTTTGAAAGTTTAACGATGGAGCGTTTAGCTGGTGCTCAACCCAAAGCACAAGCGAGACGTTTGCGCTATCTTTCTCCAATTCCAATAACGATTATCAGTTCTCCTTCGCCATGCTCTTTCCTCTCTCCTGCCCCTCTTTTACAGCAAGCTGGCCACATCCGGCATCAATATCATCTCCACGGCTGCGGCGGACGGTCGCTGTCACATCCTTGCCTATCAATGCTTGCATAAACCGATCAAGTCGATTTTCCCGCACTCGTTTCAGTTCAACCCCGGCTACATTATTGTACATGATAATATTCACTTTCGATGGTACCCAACGGGTTATTTTTGCCAGATTGTGAGCATCCTCAACCGAATCGTTAAACTGATCGAACAGAAGATATTCATAGGTAACCGGCTGCTGTGTCTTTTGAAAATAGTAGGTTACAGCTTCTTGCAGCTGTTCGAGATTCAGGGACTCATTGATCGGCATAATTTTATCCCGCTTTTCATCATCGGCGGCATGCAGTGAAATAGCGAGATTTACTCCCAGATCTTCATCGGCAAGCTGTTTGATCTGCTTGGAAAGACCTACCGTGGAGACCGTAATTCTGCGGGGTGACATCTCCAGGCCCAGCGGATCAGACAAAATTTTGGCGGATTCCACAACCGCTTTGTAGTTGTGCAGCGGCTCACCCATTCCCATATACACAATATTGTTGATTTTTTTACCAAACTTCTCCTCAGCAACTTCATTGATAATTTGTACCTGGTCTACAATCTCACCATGTGTGAGATTTCGAAAATATCCCATCTTGCCGGTGGCACAAAATGAACACCCGAACATGCAACCCACTTGCGAGGAGACGCAAACCGTAAGCCTGTTAATCGATCCATCAGAATAGAAATCGGGAATCAGTACAGCCTCTACCTTATACTGATTGGGATCGTCTAACTGGAACAGAAATTTGATCGTACCGTCCTTAGACTCCTGTTTATTAAATACCTCAATTCGTTTGATATCAACCAGATCAGAAAGTGTAGCCCGAAGATCTTTCGAGAGATTGGTCATCTCCTCAAATGAACTGACACCTTTCTGGTAGAGCCATTGAAACACTTGGTCAGAGCGATAACTCTGCAGGCCCAAATCTTCAAGGGTTTCGGAAAGCTGGTCTTTCGTAAGGCTTTTTAAATCTGTTTTTTTCGTCTCTGTTATCTCTTCATTTTCCATGGGCTAAAGATACAAACATACAGGCGGAATCAACAGAGGGTGTGAATATCGAACACTGAATATCTAATGTTGAATTTCGAAGGGTTCTATCCCCAAACTGGCGCAAGTGTTAAATCCGGTATTCGAAAGCAAAAATTGGAATAATACAGGGTTTGAGAAGTTACCCCGAAATTTTTACTTCTTGAACTGTAAGTTCAATAAAATCAGAAGGATACTTTTTTAAACAAGTGGAAATGCTCTTTGTTTGAAAGAAGACTACATAATAAGCCCCAAAGGGGCGTCATCAATAGCATGGGGTGAAACCCTATGAAAAATAACGCATTTCATTCGATCAGCCCTGAAAGGGCGTAAGCCCAAGAGATTGTCAGAGGAAAGCTTACGCCCTTTCAGGGCTACACAATTCCTATGATTCCCAATACATAGGACTCCGTCCTATGCTATTGATGACGCCCCTTCGGGGCTTTTGATCGCAAAAACTCCTTGGTCCCGACGGTTGGGGACGTTTCAAAAACCGAGACAAATTTCATCGTCATTGCTAATTATTTGCTTAAAAAAATGTGGTAACTCCTCAATACAGGGTTTGTCTTGCTGGAAGAATAATTCTGCCATCCGTAAGTCAAGGATGTCACTTGTGCCTATGTTTATTTGCAAAGGGAAAGGGGCACAAGTGACGCTTCGCTTAACACTTGCGCCAGTCGGTGGATTCTATCACTTCGACATTCGATGTTCATTATTGGTTATTCGATATTCATTCCAGAATCTTCCCGACTGCTGATAAAATCTCATCATTCTCAATCCGTACGGTATAATCAGGGTTGAAATAACGGTAACGGATTACAGCCGTGGTATCTACCAAAAAAGCAGCCGGTACCGGTAACATGTAATGATCGTATCCCGACCGTTTGGCCAGATCAAGTCCATTTTTCTTATAGCGGTTCACAGTAACCGTATCGACTTTGAAAGCCAACCCAAACTTTTTCGTTGCATTCATATCGCTGTCTGAGAGCAGCCGGTAGTTCAATTCGTGCTCCATTGTTGATTCTTTTAGATAGGATGGTTTATCGGGACTCACTGCCAAAACCTGTATCCCCCTGTCATAAAGCTGCTCCTCTATTTCTGCAAGCTGGCTTAGGTGCTTGTTGCAGTACGGACACCATCCGCCACGATAAAAAATAAGGAGCGTTGGTTTTTCTGAAACCAGTTCACGAAGGTTAGCATCGTGATTAAACACAGTTTTTAGTGTAACATCCGGAATGATTTCCCCGGTTTCTACAGGGGATACATCTTCAGCTCGTTCGGGAACCGGAGAATTCATACAGTTGGTGAGCAACAGAGCCAGGCATATTACAGAAATAAGACTATAATATTTCATCTTCTTTTTCTTAATAATAGAAGCCTGAAACCTAAATAGATTCACAAAATGGTAACAATCTCAGAAACGTGGGTTCACCACATTATTATAAATTGAGCCAAAAGTATAGGAAAGGCCAAATGAAAGACTATAATCATAAGCCGTTGGGCGTTGAACCCCTTCAATAATACTAATGGGATCGTTCGGGTCTACTTCGGAGGGAAGTTCCAGGGATAACTGATCGTTGATGAGCCTGTAACGGCCGGAAAAACTTACGGAGAGCCCGCGCACAATTCGCACATTCAAAGACGGATTTATCACCAATCGGTTGATGGAAAGATCATGAAAGTAGTTAGCTCCTGCTAACCGAATATCCACCCTGCCCCATCGCTGATCATATCGCAGCCGGGTACTCAGTTCCTGGTTCATCACAAACTCAGAGTCTTTCAGAAAAATTGTAGTGTTAAAATATTTCCGGTAGGCTGGAGAAAGGCTGTACTGAATAATAAAGCGGCGTTCCTCGTACTCCGTATAGGGGAAAAAGTTGTATTCAAATGCAGGTGAGAGTTCAGCATTTAAAGCAATATTACCGGTTCTCGAGAAGTTCATGCGGTTGAACAAGCCTACAGACGCATGGTCGTTTATGGTGTAGGCTACCATCGTTCTGTATTCACCCCAATCGCGATTTACATTAATCGTTTGATCGGTCAGCTCTACATTCCTCCGGCGAATCTCTCCGCGAACTCTTGAACGAATTTTCCAGATCGGGGTGATTCTCTCTGCCTCAATCCCATTATAAAGACCAAAATTAAACTCAGAAGACTCCCCCCACATGTTTGAACGAACATCAAGGTCAAACACCCAATTGTTCCAGGGGTCCTCAACAGCTTCTTCTTCTATGTCCTCTTCATCCGGTTCTTCGTAAAAAACATCGAGTGACTCCATCGCCCGTGTATTACTCACGAAAGGAACGAGACCTATCTTTATGTATCTCGTAAGGCCTCTTCGGCGTTCATCACCCGAATCAGTACTTGGAGATACATATTTGAGCGTATCCGAGCGATTCATCTCCATATTGATGTCCGAAAAGATAAGTGTAAATTCGCGTCCCCCACCTGCCGTGCCCAAAGAGTTAACCAAAAGATAGATGTTGGCGTCACTCTGATCTCTCACATAATTTACAAACGTTACATTGGTTCGAATGTATGAAAAATCGCAGGAACCGCAGTCGAGATAAACATTTGGAACAGAATTCTGAGAACCATTTCCCTGAGCCATAACTGCCTGGGATGCAATAATAAAGAGAAAAATAAATGTTAAATGGCGATACACGAATGCCTGTTGCCTTGTAGATTGATCTTTCAAAGAATCTTAAAAGTAATCAATTCAACCCGTGAATTTCCAATCAATCCGTAAGTTCTTTGTAAAAGGTTTAAATTTTTTAAAAAAGCCTCGTGACACCCTTCTGTCCAACTGCTTTCTTTTTTGCAAAAGATCTATCTTTGGATGACCGGAAAAGTTAATCGGTTAAAAATGAACACACATCAAACGCCGAAACCAGCCTCCTGATCTATTTTCAAAGCTCTTTTCAATTATATTTTATCGATCTGATTGTCTCTGTAAGCAATTTCAAGTAATTTTCTGTTTCTTGATGGTATTTAAAATTGCTTCACAAACTTTCAATGTTTTTCTTTTGAATAAGTCTACAAAACCTCTGTTGAACTTGAAATCGAGATAGTGTAACAGTTCTGAATCATTCTGAGTCCCGTACTATCGGGATTAGATGACGTAACTAAAGTCCTAATATTTCTGTTAGGAAAGTATCTTGAACCCATGTTCTGTATAGATTTTAACTACACCCAAACAACTTGAAATTTCTCGGCTCTCAATTATCCTATTTTTTCGCTAATCGGCGGACAAAAACCAATGTTCGAAAATTGTTGAAATTTATCGGGGTTTTGTTCGCGATGTATATAACCTATTCTATTCTTTTTCATTACATAGCTATTTACGAGGAGGTTGAAGGGGGTTACTCCTGGATAACCGGGTTTTACTGGACATTGGTAACCATGTCTACCCTTGGATTTGGTGATATCGTATTTCATAGTGATATAGGACGTCTCTTCTCTATGGTGGTGCTTTTTTCCGGGGTTCTATTTTTGCTGATTCTTTTGCCGTTCACCTTTATTGAATTCTTCTATGCTCCCTGGCTGAAGGCACAAAACCAGGCCCGTGCACCAAATAAGGTAGATGATGATATTAAAGATCACATCATCATTTCAAAGCTCGACTCCATTACCGAAGCTTTAATAAAAAAGCTGGAGGCATATAAAATTGATTACGTCATACTGGAACCGGACCTGCAAAAAGCCCTCGATCTGTCTGATTTAGATTATAACGTTGTTAACCTTGATCCCACAGATCTTGAGACATACAATCATCTTCAAATTGAGAAGGCATCCATGTTTATTGCCTCAGGAACCGACACCGAAAATACCAATGCAGTTTTTACAGTAGAGGAGGTTCAGCCGGACCTTATGATTGTAGCAACAGCTACGTCCCCTGATTCTATTGATGTACTTCAACTTGCCGGAGCTAATCATGTTTTAAAAATGGGAGAGATTTTAGGGCGCGCACTGGCCAGGAGAACCCTGGGCGGAGATGCAAGAGTTCATGTTATAGGCCATATAGACCGAATGGTAATTGCAGAAACCACGGTAAAGGGAACACCCTTAATTGGCAAAACCATAAAAGAGAGTAACATACGCGAAAAAGCCGGTGTAAATATTGTGGGTATTTGGGAGCGCGGATTGTTTAAGATTCCATATCCCGATACAATCATCCGTGATGAGAGTGTACTTGTTCTTGCCGGAACCGTTGCACAATTACGTGCATACGATGAACTATTAAGCATCTACCATGTATCCGATCATCCGGTTATCATTATTGGTGGCGGAAGAGTTGGACGTGCTGCCGCAAAAAGCCTGGAAGAGAGAGGGATAAATTATCGGGTAATTGAAAAAAAACCGGATCTCATTATGGACGATGACAATTATATTTTGGGCGATGCAGCTGATATTGATGTACTCCACAAAGCCGGAATTGATCAGGCTCATACCGCTCTTATTACAACTCATGACGACGATATTAATATTTACCTCACTATTTATTGCCGGCAGCTTTCACCTGAAATGCAGATAATCAGCCGTACAACTTACGAAAGAAATATTAATACCATGCATCGTGCGGGAGCCGACTTTGTTATGTCGTACGCCTCCATGGGAGCCAACTCTATTTTCAATATTTTAGAGGGACAGGATGCAATGGTTTTGGCTGAAGGGTTAAATGTTTTTAATCACCGAATCAATAAAAAATTAGCCGGAAAAACATTGATTGAATCGAACATCCGGCAGGAGACTGGCTGTACAGTTATAGCTATCGACTGCGAAGATGAGAATATGGATATCAATCCCTCCCCCGATACTGTTTTAGAGCTCGATAAAGAGATAGTACTGATCGGCTCATTCGAAGCTGAAAATGCCTTCAACAAAAAATATGAGTAACTTCTCCGTCAGTTTTTCCAGTACCAGGGTGTAAACAAGACTAAAACTGTAAACAGCTCCAGGCGGCCAATCAACATCAAAATCAAGAGAACCCATTTTCCGAATGCCGGCACTGCTGCGTAATTCTCGACAGGTCCGAACTGCCCCCATGCCGGGCCGATATTTCCCAAACTGGCAATACTTGCTCCCATGGCAGACATCATGTCAAACCCCATGAGACTCATAAAAATGGCGCCGACTGCAAAGATGATAAAGTACATCACAAAAAAACCAAGAATTGTTTTCAAAATTTTAGATTCCACCACGCGCTCCCCGATTCGGATGGGCAACACCGCCTGCGGATGTATAATCTGACGAAATTCCCGGCTGATATTTTTCATGATAATCATAAGGCGCATCATCTTAATTCCGCCACCGGTTGAACCGGCACAGCCGCCGGTAAAAAACAACAAAAACAGCAGGAAGGAGGTAAATGGCAGCCATAACAGATAATCATCCGTGCCGAAGCCGGTTGTTGTGAGAATGGAAACCACCTGGAAGGCGCCATACTGAAGGGCTTCACCGAATGAATAATCTTGTGCAATATATAATCCGGCTGTTATAGCTGTGGTAAAAATTAGTGTGAGAAGAATGTAAAAACGGAGCTCCCGATTTTGAAAAAACGAACTGATATTACCCGTAAACAGCCGGTAATGCAGTGCAAAATTGATCCCTGCGAGAAACATAAACACCGTGATAATTACATCTATATAAACAGAATCGAAAGCAGCAATGGATGCATTCTTTGTTGAAAATCCACCGGTTGCCAGGGTAGCAAATGCATGATTGATCGCCTCAAACCAATCCATGGATGGATGCAGCCAAAGCAGTATAAACTCTCCGGCTGTTAGCCCCACGTAGATCGTCCAGAGCAGCATCGCCGTTTCCTGGATTCTTGGAGTGATTTTATCGGCCGTATTCCCTGAATATTCGGCTTGATAGAGCTGCATGCCTCCAATTCCCAAAAGCGGAAGCAAGGCCAGAGTTAATACAATAATTCCCATTCCGCCCAGCCAATGAGAAAGAGATCGCCAGAAGAGAATGCTTTTATCGAGAGATTCAATATCCGGGTTTTGAATGCCCGCTGCCGTGATTCCCCCGAAAATGGTAGCCCCGGTTGTAGTCAGTCCGCTCATCGCCTCAAAAACGGCATCTGTGTACGATGCAAGTGAACCGGAAAGGGTAAATGGGAATGCCCCGAATATGGATCCCAAAAACCAGATTAGGGTCACAATCATAAAAGCTTCGCGCATTCGCAGTTCCTCTTCCGGTTTGTAGAGGTAGAAAAGTGTTCCTCCTATCAGCATGGTCCCGCCTGCTGTTATCAGAAATGCACTCCATGATGCTTCCTGGTAGATCAGTGCTATCAAAAAAGGAAGTAACATAGCCACTCCCAGGAAAAACAGAAGTCCGCCGGTAATTCCCCCAATTAACCGGAAATCAATTCGCGGGCGGTTCGCACTTTGAGACATGAATTCAACCATCAGAAAAGTTTTTCTACTTGATGGATAGCATTGGGAAGAGCCAGTACAATCACCCGATCTCCTTTTTTAATGACCGAATCGCCGGTGGCTACTTCGGCTGAATCTCCGCTTAAAATTCCACCTATTACAATACCATCGGGAATATGTATTGAATGGATTGGTGAGTTGGAAATATCGCAGTTTTTACCTGCCACAACTTCCATAATTTCTGCCTTAATTCCGTGTAATGCCTTTACGGTTAACAGTTGCCCTTGACGAATATGACGGTGAATTTCATCCGAAGCCGACGCTTTTACGTTAACCACAGCATCAATTCCAATCGTTTGACTGAGTGGAGTATATTGTGGTTTAGAAACGAGAGCGACCGCCTTTTTCACCTCAAGATGCTTCGCCATCAAACAGGATATTATATTTGATTCCTCATCGTCCGTGACGGAAACAAAAGCATCCATCTCCTGGATTCCCTCCACAACCAGCAGATTCGGATCGGTGGGATCGCCATTTAACACAAGTAGATCGCGCTGATTATTTGCAATGTCAGTCGCTTTATCGGGATTTGGCTCAATCAGTTTAATTTCCCATTTCTGTTTGTCTTGAGAGAGTTTTTTTGCAAGCATCCGGCCCACTTCATCTCCTCCCGCAATCATAATTCGGCGAAGGCTGACATCTTTATGGCCGGTCGCCTCAATGATATTCCGAACGTGTTCAATTTTAGTGATGATAAAAATATGATCCAGCGGCATGATCTTGTTATCTCCGCGCGGAATGATTGTACTTCCCCGACGAGAAATAGCCACCACTCTGAAAGGAATCTCCGAATACGATTCGGCCAGATCCTGAAGTGTTCTGTTGACCATATCAGAGTGTTTCTCCACGCGGAGTCCCACCATTTGCAGCTGACCATCGGCCAGGGAAACCACATCACTTGCAGAGGCCCTTTTTACCAACTGATGAATTTCGTTGGCCGCACTTTCTTCGGGGTGGATCAGTACTTCAATTCCCAATTCTGAGGGTGTAAGAGGAGAATCTTTACGGGAAAGTTCGTTGTTCCGAACCCGCGCAATAACGCGTTTAACACCCAGGCGTTTGGCCATCATAGACGCAATGATATTAACCTCATCCACACTGGTAACAGCAACCATCAGATCGGCTGATCGGGCTCCGGCCTCAACAAGTATTTTTGGAGAGGTAGCATTACCCTCAACAGTGAGTACATCAAGATTATCGAGCACCCGCTGCAGGCATTCTTTCCGTTGATCTATAACGGTAACGTCATGTTTTTCAATGGACAGAACTTTACTCAGTTCATATCCAACCTCACCGGCACCCGCAATTACTATTTTCAATGATTTCCTCGTTTTTGAAAAGAATCATTCAAAGTTATCCTTATTCCATAGAAATTGAAAGGCTGTATGAATATTGAACACCGAATCTACAATTTCGAATTTCGAAGAGTTCTATCACTTCAATATTCAGTATTTACTTGTTCCGAAGGTCCCTGATCATTGTAGCCCCGGCGTAGTTTACTCGTTCCGAAGGTCTTCCTTCGGAACGCTCCCGTGGAAGCTCTGCTTCCGGTAAAACGTTTTAGAATATATTTTTTATTGCCAGTTTAACAGATGAATCGAAGCGGAGCTTCGAATTGGCGTACCAAAGGAGACCTTTGTACCTGTTTAGCGATCTGACAGATGAAAAAAGCCAATCTCTTGGCACAGACCGTTTTTTCGCCCTCACCCCTTCGCCCCTCTCCCGCGGGAGAGGGGTTGGGGGAGAGGGCGAAACGATGAATGGAACAAGGAGTCTTTTCGCGCTAAACACATACAGACCTTTGGCACGAGGAAACATTTATTAATCAAGAGTACTTTTGCAATAGATCCTCACACTCCGAAGCCATAAAACCCGAATGCAATTCTATGTTTGCTGAACTTTTTTGGATCATCTCCTCCGCCCGAATCTCAATCTGTTTCATGTAGGAAGAGATCGTTGGGATATCACACCCATAAACCACGGTTTGAATACCGGACCAGATGATGGCACTCGTACACATGGGGCAGGGTTCACATGTGGTGTAAAGAATAAATCCGGAGAGATCCTTTTTTCGAAGCTGATCGGAGAGGTTTCGAATGACTTCTATTTCTGCGTGAGCTGTGGGGTCATTCTTTTGTTTGGTTTGATTGGCGGCAGTTGCGAATAACTCCTCTCCCATAGCCAAAGCAGCCCCAAATGGAGTGCTGTTTTTTTCGGCAACATCAATAGCTGCCTGCATGATATGTTTTGCGGGCTTCAGGCTCAAAATTACTTACTGCTGGTTTCAGAGCTGTTGGTTTTTCCGGGCTTCAGATGTCTGTTTAGATAATTTGTATAGGTTTTATAGAGCAAAATTTCACTCTGTAAGTTGTAAGATACGCTGTGATCGCCCGGCGGGTAGATCCTTAAATCAACATCCTTTCCGGCGGTTGTAAACGCCGTTACCATCTGCATGGTATTCTGGATGTGAACATTTTCATCCATCGAGGAGTGGGCGACCAACATATTTCCTTTCAGGTTTTTTGCGTGAGTCATTACGGCGCTTTTTTCATAGCCTTCCTCATTCTCATCCAATAATCCCATATATCGCTCTGTATAAATAGTATCGTATAGCCGCCAGTCGGTAACCGGTGCCGCTACAATTCCCGTTTTAAATATATCAGGGTGTAGAACCATCGTCAGGGCAGCCATGTAACCACCGTAACTGTGGCCCCGAATAGCCATTCGGTCCGCATCAATCCAATCATATTCTGATGAAAGATATGTAGCCGTCTCGGTAAAGTCTTCCGCCTCGAGCTCTCCAAGATTTTTATAAACGGAGTTCTCAAAATCCCAACTGTATCCGCCATTTCCGCGATTGTTTACATTCGCAATTACATATCCCTGCTGAGCTAAATATTGATACCAGGCTGTGGTTTCGAACTCATTTTGAACACCTTGTGAGCCGGGACCGCCATATACCATCAAGATCAAGGGGTATAATCGGTTCGGATCAAAATTGGTCGGTTTAATAATATAAGCGTCCAGCTCCCGGCCATCTGATGTAGTGATTGTCTCCATCTCTCTGGGTGAATATGCATATTGTTTGATATAATCTTTCACAGATGCATTGTCCACAAACGTTTCGATTTTCTCCCCGCCGTTTGCAGTAGTCCACAATTCAACCTGATTGGGCGTGGACACATTCGACCACGTATCGATATAGTGCCTTCCATCCGGCCCCATACTGAAGGAGTGCATACCCACCGTTTCGGTATATTTTTGTTTGTCCGATCCATCAAATCCAATGGAGTAGAGATGACGTTCCAGCGGGCTCTCTTCAGTAGAAACATAATAAATTTGTTCCTGGCTACTATTAACAGCAAGTATATTGGTCACCTCCCAATTTCCGTCTGTTACCTGGTTCATCAACTCCCCATCATAATTGTAGCGGTACAAATGCTTATATCCATCCCGGGTTGATAACCAGAGAAATTCCTGTCTGTCATCCGGAAACACAAAATAGCTCTCCAGGTCTGATCGATGATCATATACCTCAATCCAGCCATTTTCCGTTGATTCTTCCATGATAAGTTCTCCATTGCCGGAATTCACATCAAAAAAGGAGAGGGCCACATGATTTTGCTGTCGATTCATCTTTACAACCGCCAGTTCACCGGCATTGCTTGTCCACAAAATTCTTGGAATAAGTTCATCATCCTCCGCTTCCGTAAGCCAGGTGTTTTCGCCGGACTCAACATCAATCACACCAACCTTTACGCCGGGATTTTTCTCTCCAACTTTGGGATATGGGAATATCCGTGTATTCCGGATATTGGCCTTCGTACGAAGTAGATACAAATCGTTTTACGTCTCGTTCATCTGTCTGCCAATAAGCAATGTATCGACTGTCAGGCGACCATTTCCAGGCCTGCACTAAACTAAATTCTTCCTCATACACCCATCCGAACCGTCCGTTGAAAACATTCTCTTTTGAATCAAACGTAAGTTGTGTTTCCTCTCCACTGTTCAAATCAAACACGTACATCTCTCCATCACGATGGTACGCTACTTTCTCTCCATCCGGGGATAGTTCCGCAGTAAACGCATCTTCAGCAATCAGGTTCATCGTCTCATCTTCCAGCGAATAGTAATAGTAGTTGGCAATTCCCGAATTTCGATAAACAGGAGTAAAATCCGACTGAAAAACCAGGAATCGAAAATCGTTCGACCATTGAAATGATTTGTAGCTGAAAGGATCATCACTACCGGGAAACGTATGGTCAGAATCACGGAAAATCAGCTGATCTTCCCCGGTAGAGGGATCATACACGCGAATATCATTACTGTTTTCGGCTTGATTGTATTGCATATAGGAAAAGCGATCCCCACCCTCAATCCATTGCACATTTTTCGGGCCCTGTTCTCCGGTTAATTGACGGGTTGAAAAAAGTGCATGTTCAATATTTTGGTATTCCCGCTGAGCAAATAAATCTGTCGGTTGTAATAAAAACAACAGGCATATAGTAATGAGACCTGAATAAAGTTTTAAAAAGACGTATTTCATAAAAATGTTTGGTTTTTATCGACATGATAACAATTGAAGAACGCAGGTTTGGGCACAATCATACAATGAAGTTTATACTCCAAATTCTGCAGATGATTCGCTTAATTTTTTTATGACAGAATCTCAGGACGATCCACCCACGATGTTGCATCCTCAACGAAAGCAACGGCATCTTCTTTTGTGGCCGCTTCCGAGTAGATCCGCAACACCGGTTCAGTACCAGATTGACGCACCAGCAGCCATGACCCGTTTTCCAGGTAATGTTTGATGCCATCTTTCATATCCCAGCCCGTAACCTTCCGGCCGGCAATCTCTCGTAGTTTCTTCTCTTTGCAATAGTTGATCATACCCTTCTTTTTTTGATCATTCGTGTGAATGTCATTCCGGTAGTAACTATGCGGTCCATACTCATCAAAAAGATCCTGAACCAGTTCACTCAACGATTTACCGGATTTCACAACCATCTCCGTAATCAAAAGGCCAATGTAGATACCGTCCCGTTCCGGCAGATGCCCTTTCACGGCAATTCCTCCCGACTCCTCACCGCCGGCAAGAATATCCTCATTTACAATTTTTTCGGCGATATGTTTAAATCCAATAGGCGTAACATCTATCGGCAGATCATATTTTTCGGCCTGTTTGTTGAGCATATTTGTAGTAGAAAATGTCTTCACAATTTTTCCGCTCATTCCTTTTTCGTTATGAAGATATTCCACCAGTAAACTCAAAAGCTGATGAGAGGTTACAAATGTTCCGTTTTCATCCACCATCCCGATTCGGTCTGCATCTCCGTCATTCGCCAGTCCAACCGCACAATTGTTATTTACCACACATTTTGATAGTTCATCCAAATTTTTTTCCATCGGTTCGGGGGGTACTCCTCCAAAAGAGGGATTAATCTCACCGTGAATCTCCAACACCTGATCGGGTAACAACTGTTGTACAATCGTTCTGCCCGACCCATACATCGGATCGTGAGCAATCTTGATTCCGCTTTTCCGAATTTCATCAAGATCAATCGAGTCCCGAATAAGGTTTAAATATCCGTCACAAATATTCATTTCACGAATCAATCCTTCCCTCACACACTCTAAATAGGGTTTGATTTGAATCGATTCGTCATATAGATCCAGTCTTTGTTCCACGCCGGCAATTTGATCCGGATTGGCAGATCCCCCAAATGGGGCCTTGATTTTAAATCCATTATACTCCGGCGGATTATGACTTGCCGTTATGACAATTCCGATTGTATTGAAATGCTTTGCTGCCCAGCTAACGGCAGGCGTGGGTGTAATCCGGTCAGCCATTCGAACCGGGATCTGCATAGAAGCAAAAACAGCAGCCGCATGTTGGGCAAACCGTTCGCTTAGAAAACGTGCATCATACCCAATCACCACACCGTTTTCGGTTACCTCTTCATCCACAATCCATTTTGCAACCGCCTGGGTAACCACTTCAACATTTTTAAATGTGTAGTTTTCTGCGATTACCGCTCTCCAGCCGTCCGTCCCAAATTTAATCTGATCTGTCATTTCTTCTTGCCCGTCTTATCCAGTATTTTTATTCCTATCTCTGAAAAGTACGATACCATCAAGATTATATCTAATGTGATTGAAGACTATGATAAGATCCGCGAAGTCTTTTTCGTACGTATTTAGCGGTTTGAGTCAAACAACCTGACAGAGCGCCGTTCTTTTCGGTTCCTGTCAGGTACTGTGTTAAAAATCAATATATTTTTATAGTTTTTGAGTTCAAAGAACATCATGATGCTTTTGCATGTGATGTATCTACTGTAGCCTCTCCGTCAGCTGATGGAGGGGCTATCTTTGTTTGATGTTGGTTGCGTTGGTTTTGAATGACATCCGGATCAAATGTTTGTTGTTTATTCCACAATACATACATGTAGGTCAGTAGTTTTTTCTGAACAGCTACGTGGGCCTTCATCTTCACATTGTGGACCGAGAGCAGTCGCTGGTATAATTCATATACCGGACCCCGCTCACACCGCACAATGGTCGAGGCAGGCATATACATCGTCTTGCGGATATATTTGGAGCCTTTTTTGGAAATTTTCGGTTGTCCGGTCCATTTGCCGGATTGTTTGACCACCACATCATAACCGCTAAAGGAAATTAACTGAGAAATGCTGTGGAACTCAGCGAATCCGTTGGTCTCAGCCAGGATGCAGGCAATCGTCAGCATGCCGATCCCGGGAATACTTTTCAGACAAGCGACCGAGGTCTTCAGATCGTTGCGAGACTTCAGGTGTTTTTTGATAAGACGGGTCAGCTTGTCAATTTGCTCACTGAGTGTCTGAATACACTCCTGTAGAGCTCCGTCAACATAACGGGCTGGCTGCCCGCTGTGGGAAAGGGCGTGAAGTTGGTTACGCAACTGTGTGCGCTGCTCCAACAATTCCGAACGCGTACGGGTCATGGACCGCAATTCCCGCCAAAACGGATCGATTCCCTTCCACGCAGACAGCTTGCGTTCGGCTCCCATCAGCGAGAGTCCCTCAGCATCAATTTTATCGGTTTTACTGCGATATCCCTGAGATTCGATAAACTTTTTTGATTGACTGGGCAGGACCACGGCCAGATGAATCTCCGGGTGATGCTGGCCAATATGCAGGGCCAGTGGTTCATAATACACGCCGGTGGCTTCCATCGTCACACGAACCGGGGCTGGTTGTTTGTTGGTGTGTCTCCTCAACCAACGCATACAGGCTTTAAAACCAGAGAGTTTGTTTGCAAAAGTTTTGCGGGCAAGTAGATGGTAGGTTTGTTCGTAAAGATTGTAGCGTTGCAGACACGCACTGAACTCATCTTTGGACATATCGGTACCAAGGCTGTAAATCATGGGTATTATGAAGTTTTGGTTCACATTTAAACGCTAAACAGGATCCTGACGCACCCAGCATGTCTCATAAATTGGTGATATTGCTACGAGCCGACTCGAAAGCAATTACAATAGGTACTGTTGGAGGTCAACGACAGAAAAATGGGCCCGGATATACCTGACAGAGTACATCCAGCACAAGCGGTGCTCGAACTGGTGTTTAGAGTTGGGAAGGAAGTACCAGACCCATTCCTTGTTCAGCAATGTTCATAAAAACGTTTCAAATGGTTACATTTCCAAATCATATGGGAGATGTAACATATGAGAGTTGTGGGATAAGGGCATTTCCTTCGAAAACCGTCCCACGCGACTCTGGCAGGAGCTATCGCACTCTGACAGGACGCTAAACAAATACTCTTTTTCATACTTCGCGGATCTCTACTCCCTTTCTTATCTTAAAACTTCCATCAAAACCCTTGAAAATATATTATTGTTCAGACATTAGTCGTCAAAAAAATAACCTGCTTTCATGAAAAAGATCGTTATTACCGGGCTCTTTTTACTCATATTCACTACAGGCCTCCGGGCCCAGGAACCGGCTGCCGACCGGATGAGAGATCACCTGAAATCGGAAGAGTTCAGTGTCGGTATGTTATTGCAATCGATCGGTAATTTTTCTTTTACCGATGACGATTTTAACGGCGGGAACCTGTTTGATATCGGCGCTACCCGTTTGAGTTTTCAGGGAACGGTGGACAACAATTTTATCTACAAAATGCAGATCGATTTCCGGCGATCCGTGAGCATAATGGATGCACAGGTTGGATATGCATTTTCAGATAATTTCAGAATCATAACCGGGGCTTTTAAACCCTTTTTAAGTATCGATCTTGATCCTAATCCCGGTATTACGGATTTCATCAATCGTGCAAGACACGTAGGTGCGATGATGAATTCAAGGGAAATCGGCATCACTGCACTGGGAGAATCCGGCAACCTGAACTACCGGGTTGGCATGTACAACGGGAACGGACTTAATCGAACAAATGATGGCGGATTTCTATACACAGCTCGCCTCGGTTATTTATTTCCATCTGATAACAGTGATTTTGAGATTGGATTGAACACTGCCGTCAACCAAACCGAAATGGAGCGAGTCGGAAATTCCGGGTTGATATCTACCGGTGACCGGATACTCTATGGATTTTTTACTCAATATGACAGCGAGTCGCTTTTTGGAACGTTTGAATTCCTGCAAACCCAATTCGATACACCTCAACCGAATACTGAAGAAACCATCACCGGATTTTTTGCTACACTCGGAACCCATCTCTCCGACAAAACAGATCTGCTTGCACGATGGGACCATCTTGAATATGACGAGCTCGACAGAAAATCTGAACTTCTCACATTCGGTTTGAATCACCAGGCCACGCAACTGGTCAGCTTCCAGGTAAATCTGCTTACTTTAATCCCTGAAGCAGGTGATACGCAGGTTGGCCTGTCCGGGAATTTTCAATTTCAGTTTTGACCCATCTCCTCCCTTCGCCAAGGCTACGGAAGGCTGGCCTCTCCCTTTACCGCCGGTAGTCGGTCAGGCTCCTATTCCCAAAAAATAGAGCAAGGAAGAAAAAGATGATTACTGTTTACTGTCAACTGACCTTGTATCTCGCCGTGAAAGCTCGTAATTTTAGAGTCTTTCGATTGATCGAATATCAATCGTTGCCCATCCACAAACGGGCCCGTAGCTCAGCCGGTTAGAGCAGTCGACTCATAATCGATTGGTCGGGGGTTCAAGTCCCTCCGGGCCCACTTTTTTCTTCCCTCCTGAAATTACCAAAAAATCGCCCTTTAATCCGTTTAAACGTACATTTTTTGAACTTTTCCAGATTCAATCAAAAAAAGACTGCGTGAATCATTTTCATTTTTAAACACGAATTACGTAATTAGTGGGTACACCAGTGGGTACAAAAATGGAGGTAGTTAACACTTTTCATCCAAGATTTTGTGCTTTATTTGGGACTATTTAGAAGCCAATAAATGGGTACAAATTGTACCCGCTCATGTACCCATTCAGAATTTTGAACTTCATCCAGGGTAAGCTTGAAAAAATCTGAATTTGGATGAGGAAAAGTCCCTCCTTTCCAAGTCTCTTTTGATCACGAGACTTCGGGGGAGGCAATTTAGGGATGGTTGAAGATTGTAACGAGCCAGTTATTGAACTTGTAGCCTTGAATAAAGAACAAGAACACCCCTCCCGCCTAAAGGCGGACTCTCCTCAAGGGGAGACTCTTTTAAAAATGTAATTCGAACTCAAATGAACTACGTTATTTATGGCCAGTCTTAAGAAAAGAGGTGATATCTATTACATCCGTTTCTTTAGAAAAATAAATGGAAAAAGAGAACGAAAGGCGTTCAGTTTAGGAACTACACTCAAAAGGGAAGCCGAAAAGCTGCGGATAGAATTTGAAGACAAATATATTCGGGGCGAGATCGATCCCTTTAATGGCTGGACTCCTCAGAAAGAAGCAGAAAAGAAACGGGAGAAATTAAAAGGCCGCTATATTTCACTTCATAAAGCTGCAAAAAAATTCGTTGCACAACGAAGCCAGGCAAACGCGACTACCAAGGAAAATTACCGCAAACATTTGGATATGTTGAAGAAGAAACTGGGAAAAACCATGCCGGTAACTCAGATTTATGAATCGGATATCCGCGAGTTTTGTTTTCGGTCTGATCTGGCCCCTGCTACCCAGGCCAGTTACCTCCGGCATCTCAAAGTCTTTTTTAACTGGCTCTATGAACGCGACATCATAAAAGAAAACATCGTCAAAAACATCAAAGCTCCCCGAATTCCGCAGAAAATTACACAAAAAACGATCTCAAGAAAGCAACTGAATAAAGTGTTTAAGGCGTTTGATAAATTCTATAAAATCCAGGAGAAAGAAGGAGCCGTCACCAAACCTCATCAAAAACGGTTGTGGTTTAAGCCGATGATCAATACGATCTACTATTGCGGACTCAGGGCAAAGGAGGCGGTTAATCTAAAATGGACTGACGTTGATTTGACTGGGAATCCAAACGATCCAAAGGATTACGGGCGTATTTACATTACAAATACAGATGATAACACCACAAAATCCGGTAAAGAACGCGTCATACCGATCCGCAAGCCTCTAAAACCTTGGTTAGAGCAATGGCATAAAGACCAGGGCGAACCGAGTGACGGATATGTATTTCCCAGTTCGACAGGACTGAATCGATATCATGGAATGGACCCCGGAGCACTGTCGAAATCCTTTAAGAAATTTGTGAAGAAGGCCTCCAAGGTTCCAAACACCGTAACTCTGCATGGATTACGCCATTCTTGCGCAACGGACCTGCTGAGAAAAGGAGTTCCCATCCATATTGTTCAAAAAATTATGGGACACTCATCGGTCCATGTAACTCAAATTTATGAACATCTGGATCAGAACGATATTACGAATGCGATAAAGGGGATTGAATAAATGGATAAGGATTACTTAAAAAAACTGATTCTTGACTTAATTTGCTCAAGCAAAGTTGAAAGCGGCTTTGTGAACGGTCGGCCATCCTATAAGGAAGCTGCGATTATTTATGTTGAGCTTGATGACGACATTGAGGATCTCAAATATCAATATTTATCGGAGTACGATGGTTATGATAAAGAGCAGATATCAAATATAGAAAGGGATAGAAAACGACTCTCCAATATCATTGAAAAGAAAATTGAGTGGTTGGATTGCTATAAACCTCAGGTTGAAAATTATAAACGCTACGAAGTTCAACTTGAAGCATTACCGACTGAAAGGTTAAAAGATTTCTGCATTTCATTTAATCGGTCTAC
Source organism: Balneolaceae bacterium (assembly GCA_034521495.1). NCBI lineage: Bacteria > Pseudomonadati > Balneolota > Balneolia > Balneolales > Balneolaceae > Balneolaceae bacterium. The sequence goes on along the minus strand of JAXHMK010000017.1, from coordinate 26,011 downwards.
GGCAAGAAGGACTTTAGACAGTAGCTTCGATTTCATTAAACGTAACTCGACCGAATTCAGTTCAACCATTTAAAATCTCTCGCTCAAAGAAGATTAGGAACGCGCTTCATATACAAATTGGAATCAATCAGAACGACGTACTGTGAAGAAATTGAACTGGAAGGTGTCTTTAATTTAAAGCAGCCATTCGAGAGTGTTCCTGATGCCTGTCATTATTACGAGAATGAGTTAGGTGATCAACTGACCAGAAAAATTCTCAAAGACCGCATCAAAAAATATTCAACTATTCACGAAAATGGTGAAAAACTTGATTGGGAAGTTATCAATAAAAGAATCAATTCCTGGGTCGACCATGAAAGCAGCAAACCCAATAGACAGAAAATCCCGCACAAGTAAATTTCAGCTTTTTTTCGATTCTGTAGTTTTATCCTCTTTTTCTGTAAAAAACAGGTTATTTCTGTAGAGATTTTCAGCTTTTCTGTAGTTGACCTACAGATTTTTCTGTTTTTGGGCATACGCCAAAAATTCATTTTCGGGATATCATGAAGTGAAACATTTTCATCAATTAAACCCCGTAATAATGAGTGAAAAAATATTGAACAGAATCGAAAACAAGTTGGATCTCCTTCTCAACTCCAACAAGCATCGTATTAACGAGAAAAAGTATATCACAGCCAGAGAGGTAGAAGACCTCACCGGGCTGAACCATCGTACGATCCTGAATCGCTCCAACCTGGACGATCAAAATCCCCGCTACATCCCTTCCATTCAATTTGGCGGAAGCCGACGGAAGTACTTTGAGCGGAAGGTGATCGAACGAATTTTTCATTTACGTTAATTATTTGGAGGTATTATAACTATGAATGGCTTAGACGAAGGAATACCGTTTACAAAAGTTCCGAACAGAATCCTTGATGACGTGAATCAGCGATCTGTCGGGCAGTGAGTTTAAAGTTTTAATGACGATCTGCAGGTCAACCTATGGATTTCATAAAAAACGGGATAAAATCTCGATCAGCCAGATGGTCGATGCCACCGGGTTAGCTAAGAGCACGGTCATCAATGCGCTACAAAAACTGATCCGGAAGAAAATCATAAAAAAGAATGAGAACGTGGTGCCCCATGAGTACCTGGTAGTAGAATCGGACCCACAAGATTTGGACGGTCCGAAAAAACAACCCGATTCGGTCCAAAAATCAAACCAAAAGCTGGTTCGAAAACCGGACACACAAAAGAAAGCTTCCAAAGAAAAGAAAGATACTACTATTAGTAGTAGTGAATTTTCTGAAAAATTGATTCGTATCGCAGAGTACTGGAACAACTTGTTCTATTTTCAAATTTTAAAGCATCATTCCGATCTGCTCAACGACATTGAACAATCTTTACATGAATTTTCAGAAAAAGAGCTTAAAAAAGCGATGACCAACCGTTCAGGTGCCAAATTTTATGAAAATCGCTATGGACTCAAGCATAATCCAAAGTGTTTCTTTCCCTATCCGGACACGATCAGAGCCGATCTGCACCGAACTCCGGCAGATCTGTTTGAATATGAACAGATGATAGACAGAGTTACCAGCGGCCAAAATGAACAATCAGATTTTGAGAGGCTTCCTGGTATAAAAGACGACCGCGACAGGGCGATGTGGAGGCTGAAATCGTAGCGGATGAGTTCAATTTTCAGAAAATTCAGTTATTAGTCATCAATTTTATGATTATTGAAACACTTCCACCCCATTTTTCAGAAAATTCACTGGGATATCTACAGTTTATGAATCCATCTCGAAATCGTGGTTATTATGAAAATTCAGATAATGGCACTCTTTTGATGCAGATTTTCAGAAAAATTTCGATGGAAATAGCTGATTATCCGTCATTTTCGATGAACAACTGTAGGAAAAGTGTCAAAAAGCAGAAAATTCACGATCAATCATCTATTTACAGCTTTTCAATTATTGAAAAAATGTTGATAAATGGTCAGCATCATTATCTATTTAATAAATTTTCTGAGATTTGAAGCGATTACCTAAAAAACCCAAGAACATTTGCCAGGTATTCTGCATACAGATTTTTTCGAAAACCTGTTTTTCTATAGCATTTAAAATCCTAATCCTGCCAATGGTTTAAAAATCGGACCATCCCTCCTACCGATTCAATATCAAAGTAACTTAGATTATACCGGATCAGGTTTATTTTTCTGAAAAACATGATTTTTCTCTAGTAAGGATTTGTATAATTGCCTCTTCCCTCCTTAAATCGATCTTCAATTTTCTTTTTCAACTTTTCAGGGTCAAGTACTTTAACATTCTCCCCAAATGACAAAATTAAAAACTCCAGTTCATAGTTGGGGATCACTTCAATTCGTGACGATCAGCTTACAATCTCTTTCTTCTGATTTTTTGAGTAGGATGGAGCGGTTTCGTTTGAACATAAGGTGCCGACTTTTCAGAGAATTCAAGTACAATTTTTTGTACATCCTCACCAGCTTTCTTTGTCACCCCGATGATATCGTAAAAGTATTCATTCCAATCAATGCCTGTCGACCTGTATGCTCCCTTGTATTTGCTTAATGGATACAATCCGATCAAGAGCCATATTCCAGGTTTCAATATCCAATTCTTCGTTTAAGCCAAATACAAACCAGCGGTTGTTGTATTGTTTCAGGTAGTAGGGATGAAATATTACTGGAAACGGCTTTTCTGATTTAAAATCTTGGTACTCTACTTTTAAGACCTGTTCGCTTGATGATTGCTTCGTAAAGTGTGGATAGGTGGTCTAACCCTTTAAGATCAATATTGGATTCAATGGAGATGACTTCTTTTTCCGTCTCTTTTAAACCAAGGCGGTCTTTCAATACCGGGATCAGCTCCTGTACCCACTCAAACTGAGGTGCACCTGCAAACCTGGATAGAACAGATAACAGCAGCCTCAATCTGGTTGATCTCGCTTTCATTCAGAGGTTCGATTTGAAATTGAAAAGTTGGGATCGGAATACCGGTAGTATATTTTTCTCCTATCGAGTTCGTCGTTATGCCTTTTCAAAGGTATAGACCATCCTTGGTCACTCTCCATAAATCGTATATCGTCAAAAAGTTGCCGTCTTTTGATTTTACTTTCTGGACCATTATACTCTTCAAGAGCTTTATTAACTTCATTAAGAAGATCTTGCCAAAAGTATTTCCTTCCAGGATTTCTAAAGCACCGGTCAAGGACTTGATACCTTATAATTGCATTTTTATTTGTTGGCATATTGAATTTTAATGCAGATTAAGTGCATCGTTTATGCCTACTTTATCACTTATCATTAACGAATACAATAAAATTCTTCAATTTTAACCAACTACAATCAAATAAGTTCTTTGAAAATACCTGCTATGATATTGAACCTACACGCTGTATTCGGCGTGTCTGCCCAAAGTAAGATGTTGCAACATCCTTTGGGTTGAATGTAAGCACTTGATTTGCAGCATAAATCAAGGTTGCTGATCATGTACAACTGCACAAGCAGTAACATGGAAGTGATTATCTATGGCTGCTATTATGACTGATTATTCTCTCGAATGATTGGACATATATAATTGAGTATCAGCAGGTATTTTCAAAGGGTTTTAAAGAGTCTAATGGATATAACAGAATCACATATTAACATCATTAAAGAGCAATTCAATGAAATGCACTCTTTAGAAGATTTACTCTCTCTATTAAATTTGATAAATAGTTTCCTGTACGGAAATAAGGCTCGCCCTATACAAATCAAATCACTTACATACTACTCAAGTCCCAGAAAGGTTACCGATTCATCTAAAGAGTTTAAAATACCTAAGAAATCAGGAGGCTTTCGGACAATACATGCTCCTAAAGGAGGTTTGAAAAGTATTCAAAGATCGATTGCAATACTTCTTCAATCTCTTTTTGAACCACATCCAGCTGCTACCGGATTTGTTGATAATAAATCGATAGTTGATAACGCCAGAGCTCATGTTGACAAAGAATTTGTTTTCAATATCGATTTAAAGGATTTCTTTCCTTCAATAGATAAACCTCGCTTCTGGAAACGAATACAATATTCTCCATTTAATTTGAATAAAAGAAACAGACAGAATCGAATTGGCAAATCGTATTGCAGGTATCTGTTTTACAAATTTAGAAGTGGAACGAAAACAAAATGGGCAGTGGATAAAGGTTAACAAAGACGTACTCCCGCAAGGGCTCCATCTTCACCGGTAATTATTACATTATTGTTTGCCAGACTTGATAAGAACTCAAAAAACTTAGCAGTATTTATGGATGTACCTACACACGATATGCAGATGATATTACATTCTCTTCAAATCATAACATATATCAGAAAAAAGGGAGTTTTAGAACTGAGTTAGCACAGATTATTAATTCTCAAAATTTTCACCTAAAGCAAAAAAGACACGGTTAAATACAAGCTCCCAAAGCCAGGAAGTGACAGGTTTAATTGTTAATGAAAAAGTTAATGTCCGAAGACGATATGTAAAGCAGCTAAGACATTGGATCTATTTTTGGGAGAGATATGGCTATGAGAAAGCCGAAGAGTTGATTTCAAATGCTTATGTAAAAGATAAAGGCCATATTAAAAATGGAACGCCAAAAATAGAAAACTTAATACATGGCAAATTACAATATTTGAAAATGGTGAAAGGCCACTCGGATACTACTTATAAAAAATTAAAGCATAGGTTTGATGTTTTAATTGGAGAGTCTAGAGATTTTGATCCAGATAAGTTAATAAGTATATGGAGAACGAATGGTATTTGGGAAGCCATGAATTATTTTTATAAAAGCTAGAATTAGTTAAAAAAATTATCATGACTAATACAGATCCGATTAAAATTTTAAGAAGTTTTAACGATGAATCAACTTCTGAATCTATTAGAATATCAACAAACACTGATAAGATCCTAACAAAAAAATCAGTTCCATCAAAAATTGCTTTTATTCAAGAGTTATTAAAAAGCAAAATATTAGATTTGAAGCATAAGGAGAAGATTCTCGATTTAGTATCCGAAGAAGTAAAGAATCTAGAAAATGACCAAAATTCGGTTAAAGAGGACGTAGAGATTATAAAACGGAAGATTCAAGAATTTGAAAAACGGATAGATAACAACAAAAATATTTCAAATGAAATATCAACTTCTTCGGCTAAAACTGAAAAAGAAAAAAATAAAATTAATCTCAAAACTCATAAGCCAAAGGAGTTTGCAGATTTTATGCAGTTGTTTAATGCTCGTGATGGTTTCAAATATTTAACACATGATTTTGATAAAGTTGAGATATTTGATATTGAAAATTTTTTAAACAAGACTGAGAAATTATTTAATTCAAAAACGAAAAAACTTAAAATTCCCAAAAACTATTTGGATAGTAATGCAACGGTTTGCATTTGAAAAAAATCTTGGTAAAAAAATAATAAAGGGAATCTGATACATTGGAGGGATGCAGATGAAGAAGTACTAACGATGGGTTGGTCAAGTCCAGAAATAAAACAATGGTCTTCAATGACTAAACGCAGTCCATATGGGAATGATGATTTTAAAGAAAAGTATATAAACGCATTTAGAAAACTAATTAGAATAGATAAAAAGAAAAATGATTTAGCGCAGATATTTGATGAATTAATCAAAGATAATTTTAAAGATAGTGATTGGGAAATAACGACTAATTCAAGTCTGAAAAGGTTAGATTTTTATTGTCATGTCCCTTCAGTAGTTGGAGCATTTGATTTAATTCTTAAAGAAATGCTTAATCACTCCAGTCACAAAAAAATCAATATTAAAACAAATAAAGAAGCAGCTGAAAATTATCGTGTGAACAACATATTTATAGAGCAATTAGGATCGTATCCAGAAATAGATATTTCTGACATAAAGGATAATTGGATCAAATCTATTGAAAAAGGAGAAATGGGAGAAATAAGGAAAAATTTGTTCAGGCAAGCTAATTGGTCAATTGAAACAAAAGCATTTAATAATGACGATAAACTAGTCCCAGTAAAAGTAAATATGTTATTAGATGATAATGAACCTAATATTGAATATTTAAAAACTGACAAAGGTGTAAATGGATTTAAGCATACTATTACATTTTTTTATAGACCATGATTTATTTAATTGATGATAATCAATATTCTCAAAGAGAGAGATTTTTATCGAATATAAAGACTGAAAAATATTCCCTTAAAATTATTCCAAAAATCCCAAAAACTAAGGATATAGCATTTATTGAGCATTTAAATTTTTTAAATGATGCTGAATGTATCCTATTACATAAATCCATTGAAGATGTTGATGAAGATGGCAACTATATCAGTGGTTCAACCACTAACGCTGATAAAATAATTGAGGATATTTCTCAATTGGTGAAAAAATTCCTTTAGTAATTTTTTCAGGTGGTGCAAATAATGATATCGTTTTCGATAAAAATAATCCCGCGATTATAGAAGAATATTAAAGAAATCTACATTCTATAAAAGACTTATTCCCTTTCTTAATAACTTTCAAAAAACGAGAAATGTGGATTTATCCATATTTGCTTTTGGCCAAAAAGCTGACAAAGAGAGACTAAAAAAATTAGCAGATCAAATATTAGCTAAATTGATATATCGAAAAGATGATGAATTGGTAAAACTTAGTTACTTACCAAAGGAACAATTTCGAGAGTTTATCCGAAACGCTCAAACTCAAATAGATTATTCTGAAGTAGTTAAAAACTGGGATAATAAACCAATTAGAGTTAAACAATTCAAAAAAGAATTACGGAACTTTTAAAAGAGAAGGATGGAAACTAATAAAGAGTGGCTGATTTTAGATTCAAATGCAAATATTGAAAATTTTATTTCAGTTGGTTTTCCTGATGAACTTGGGATTTCACCATCAGAATGGATAGAACATGAGTTGGGTAAGTATGCAGATTTAGGTGGTCTAATAGTTCCATTCCCAACTTCGTCTGCTGAAAGGATTAAAAGAATTGAACTAAGTTTACATGTTAGGCTATCTCCACACAATTTAAATGATCGATCACTTGTACCTATAGTTTTTTTAACAGATGACGAAAGTAATTTGAATGATATAGCAAAATCCATAGGTCCTCACACTAATTTTTTGTTGACTGAAGGAGTATATTTTTTTTCTGATTTTGAAGAATTGCAAAAAAACTATGAAAAACTTGACGGATTAGAATTTAAAGCCAAGACTTACAATGACTTTTTAGACTCAATTTATATTGATAGAAGTGACTACATTGGAAATCATTCCATCGCTAATAAATGGGGTGCTTATAGAATGGCTGAAGCAGCGAATATTAATTATTCTAATTTACCAAATGCTACTCTAGAATCTCTTGATTCACTCTACTTTAATTTTTTACGTGCACGAAATTACGATCTGTTTCGAAAAAAATACGTTAATAGAAGTCAATAAAGATGATTCCTTCTAAACGAAGAGATTAGAATCAATTTAGGTGATAAACGTATTCTTTTGATTGATGATGAAGCTAATAAAGGTTGGAGCGAAGTACTATCTACTGATATTTGAGGAGAATATTGATGGGCAATTTCAAATAATAGATGAATCTGTTTATGATTATTCAGAATTGACTGATTCAAGCAAAAAAATGATTGAATCAGGGGATTTTGATCTGTTTTTAGTCGATTTAAGATTAAAGGGTGATCTTGAAGAAAACTTAAATACAACTAAACTGTCTGGGTCAAAAATTGCTAAGAAAATAAAGACTAAAAATAAAGGAAACCAAGTTGTTGTTTTCACAGCTTCAAACAAAGCTTGGAATATGAAAGCATTACTTGAAATGTACGAAGATGGCTATGATATTGGTGTCGATGGCTACTGACATTAAAGAATCACCTTTAGATGGCTTTAATAGAAAAGAATCAAAAGAAAATCTAAAAAATTTTAAGGATACAATTCTCGAATGCATCAATGCTTCGTATTTGAGAGAAATATTTGAAATACACGTAGATTTAATAAAAAATGTATTCACCTAAAAAAAGAAACAAATAAAAGTGGATTAGAAAACTTTTATTCCAGGGCTATTAACCATTTAAAAATTGCATTCTCATTATTAAGTAAGTCAAAAAGTGAACAAGTAAATCTTAATTTTGCTTATTTGATGTATTTCCAAATATTGGAAGATTATTCCTCTAATGTAGAAGATGTATACAAATCGATTGACCGTAATGATTATGTGTATAAGAAAGATGGTAGCTATGTGTGCGTTGTATCAGGTACTAGTGGAAATGATAGAGGAGAAAAACTTTGGAAGTTAGAACATATCGAAGGAGATAATGAACATTACCCTTACTTTGAAATACGTGATAATTACAATCGATATAAACCAAATAGTTTAGCGAAAATCAGTTTTGTATTGGCATTTAGACATAATTGCGACAATTCTATTTTAGAAGATTTTGGATATCACAATGATCTTCGAGAATAAAATTGCACATGGAGATAATGTAATCATCAAAAACTATATAAAGCCATCTGAGATTATAGAATTCATGGAATATTTGAAAATTTGTTTAAGCTGATTTTTAATTGCTCATAATCAATAAAATTGAATTCTAATAGTGCACAAACACTGCACTAATCCTTTCTATCGATTAAGTCAACACTTGAATAGGAGTTGATTTGATGAAGTTTGGAGACATATCTGAACTTTAAACCCAATTCTGAGCAAAGCTCAGTGCTTGAAGACTTGGTTAGATTCATTAATCCTGAAGATGATCGGAAAATTATGGTGGTTAAGGGAGCGGCCGGTACAGGGAAGACATCCATAATGAAGGCGATTTCAGATATCATCGAAAGAAAAATATAAAAAGCAGACTTGCGGCTCCAACGGGTAAAGCGGCTAAGGTTTATACGATAAAACCAACTCGAAGTAGTGTTCAAACTATCCATTCAATGATATATATACCTGAACAATTGGATGACGGTCGTGTTCAGTTTAATCTCAAGAAGTCAAAATGAAGATGGGCATTGCATATAGTTGTTGATGAATCTTCAATGATTTCAGATTATAAAGATACCGGTGGGCGATTTGTTTCGGAAGCACCTCTATTAACAGACTTGATTCGATATATTACTATGGGTGATGAGAGAAATAAAATCATTTTTGTAGGTGACCACTATCAACTACCACCTGTTGTACCAAACTTTGAGAAATCCATCTCATACGCTCTGGCCCCTTCCTATTTACAAAATAAATTTAAAACTAAAGTTGGGGAGAGTGCTCTCACAAAGGTAATGCGGCAAGATGAAAAGAGCGATGTTTTTAAAACTTGCAACCGATATAAGAGATAAAATTAGACATGGGAATACGATGTACACTATTTATCCAGATTCAAATAGAAATTGGTGGCATGTGAGGGATGTGTCTACAGAGTTTCACACCAAACAATCTTGATAAAGTTGTGATCATCTGTCATACTAATAAAGATGTAAACTGGTGGAACCAGGAAATCCGAAAAGAACGATTTCCTTATAGTAAGAATATCTGAAGAAGGAGATGTGGTGTCTCTGCATAAAAATAACTGGACAAATGAAGGAATTATTTTTAATGGCGATTCCGGTATAGTGAAAAATGTTGATTTGAAATGGTCAAGAAATTTGGAGGACTGCACTTTTCAGAATGTACTATTGAGTTCGGTTCTGGAGTCAATAAAAAAGAAGTGACAAAACTTTTTTGTTGGGAAGTTTTACTAACTAAAAAAGGAGAATTGCATCCAGAACAAGAATCCAAATTGTATGCAGCAGTAATGCAATCAAACCCTGTATTTCAAGAAGTTCAAAGAATATTCAAGATGACAAATATTTAAATGCTCTACGACTGCGATATGGTTAAACGCTCTTAACCTGCCATAAAGCACAAGGTGGGCGAGTGAACAAAGTATTTGTTCATCCATATCTCGATCTGTGATCAGAAGAGACAAAGCAAGATGGCTTTTATACTGCTTATACAAGGGCAAGTGAAACGGTATTAAGCTGGCAACATCTTTCTAGACGTATGGCTTCTTAGATATAGAGTGTAAGTTTTCAATTTTATAAAATTCAAACGGCAGACTGAGAGTGTACGTGCCGCTCCCTTTCCGCTTGCACAATTAATTTTTGTGAATTTAGTCTATGACTTATTCGACCATATCTTCCAACTTCTTTGCGGGAGGTCACCTTTTACTATTTGTAGATTCGATTCGATCACCTCCTAACCCTCCGGCACTAGCTTGTTTAACTGCCAGGCGGGCTACGACCACAGGATTGGTTACATTCAAATGTATACTTTCCGTTAGCTGAGCGAGATAAATTTGCACCGAGCTTTACATCTCCAAAAGCCTTTGATTTTCTGAGCCGTCCAATTTTGTTAATCTAACTTGGTTGCTGTTTCGGCTATCAACCTCAATTTCAACACTGAAATTTTCTACCACGATCTCTGCTAGTACATACAAGATTCTAAGAGCCTTCTGCCCATGCGTCTCTCATCACATTGCTCCCATCATTACTCATCCAATAGAGCTACTGTCTGTCTCAGCGTTTCTGGTTCTGGGGTAAGCTCGGCCAATTGACAGCGTTACACTGCTTACACTTTTTTCTTCGAAGCCACCATCGACATTAATTACCTCGAATGCTTTTGGAATAATAAAATTGATGCCCTAGGATCTTTTTGTTGTCTCTCTGAGAGGGTTCCCGCTACCACCGTCACCTCCGAAATCCGCGAACCCTACTAAACTCATCCATTTTTTCAGGATCAGTGGGTATATCATTGGTGTCATTGTCATCTCCAAGCAATGTATCCCAAACAGCTCCAGGTAGCACATATTATTTCATCTACAGAAAATTTTCCATCTTGATTCCGATCCCGATAGGATGTCAAAACTCCAAAATTGTTAGTTGGATAACTAAAATACTGGTATCCCTTATCTTCAGAAATAGTCGTGGTCCTAGTGCTCGTTTCACTGCATCCTGCATTATCACTGTATATTTCGGTCCGGAACAGGCAGTAAAAAGGATGACTATAAAGAGAGTTATCGTCAGGCAGTTAATTTTTTTCATGGCATTACTAGTTGTTTATATGTTGTGAAGAATTCAGTAGGGTTATCAAAATTTTTACGCACTCCATCAACTTCCATTACCAATCGGAATGTATCCACTCCTACCCCTCCCCATTTGCGTCCATTAGCTCTAAAGCAGTTGCAGATTCCTGATCTACAGAAGCGAAACCGATTAACCCACCGCACATTGAAGAATAACATATTTCTATGTCGAGAACTTTGGGATAACTTACACTATCGTCATGATGAATTAGTACAGGGCTATCGGCTAGAAGTATTTCAATTCGGGCGATACCTGGCACAAGCAAATCTGCCCTGAATTGTATTGCCACTGCGTTTCCGCCAGAGTGATAGCTTCGTACAAAATTATTGTCAAGAGGTGTTCCCTTTGCTTATCCAATAAGCTTTTTGTAAGCATTAAGCATATGCCGCTACCGCTGCAGTCGAATGGCTCGCACCTTAGATGCATTTCCATTTCCCCTGTGCAGTCGTCCCACGTTACTCCGTCTGCAACTACAACTACATTCTCGCCAGTAGCTGAATAGGGACCAAATGGAGCTCCTTTTTCATCTTGAGCGCCAGTAAGCATAACCCCCTGATAATAATTCTTGTACTCGTAGATATTCACTTTGAGGGAATCGGGTACGTCTATCTTGCTCAATCGCATAGGAGTATTTCCCTGTAGCACTTATAAGTGCAATTTTACTGCCATATCGATAATTATGAGGCCATACTCCACCTGCATCAAAATTAAGAGTAAAAAAAGATGAGGATATAATCTTCGAGTTTTGGGATCACTTACCTTACTCCACAGAACTGCCTCCAGGCATAGAAGAGTTGGTACATCCGTGCGTGATTTTGAAACAAATCCAAGTCGAGAGTCGTAGTCTCGTAAGATCTTTTCCTTGACCTTGTCAAGCTTTATAGATGCAAATTTTTCAATTTCTTGTTTCGTTTGATCTGGTGCATATAAAGCACTCAACTCTACCCGCTTGATATTCTGGATTAGTTTATCTGCACCGTAAAAAGTTAGAATTTTTTTTACCACTTGTTCTACTCTTTCACCGTGAGAGCAAGGACTTTCATAAAAATCTAAAAGATACAAGTAACCAATAGAGTTTGTCCCTAAGGCTTCAAGTTCCTTGCCAACGCTTTCAGGGAAGTAATCTCCACACACACCTATTCTTTCTTCTCGATACTATCAGTGCCTAAATTCGATGGTGGGGTCTCTGGTAATTCCATTTGCAATAATGGAATATTAGGATCTGGTCGCCTATAGAACGATTCTTGGGTTACTAAACTGATTCGTGTCTCTTCTGATAAATCCTCAAGAAATAAATCTACAGTACGAGCCGAAGCTTTAAAAACTCCAAAAACTGCCCTATGTGGATTAATTGTCAGAAAGGTATATCAAGATATGATTGAGAACCTTCTAGCAAATCGTCCGTTTCAACCACTCCAAGAAGCTTGACCGCTCGCTAAGATCCCAAAACTGCGGATAACTCCGATCTGCGTCCTTTTGAGGGTGGACATGGAAGTGTGGGGATGCTTACGTTGATCGCCAGTAACACGTATTTGTACCTTCAATTATATCTCGCGTACGGGGTTATTTTCCTGTAAAGTACTCGAGTAGAGCATATGCACTGATTTCCATAATTCCCATCAGGCGAAGCGAAAACGCTTGTTGATTATTTCATAAGGATTTTCCCCATCTTCCACTGGAATTGTATTCCAAAGGCAGGTCATTATTAGATTTTTTACTTAGATTTTGAGAAGTGAAGTAATTCAGCTCAGCTCGTGCCTTATATCATTTTGAATATCATTTATATTAAAAAGTACTGTCTCTTGAGAGTCTACTTGTCCATAAACACTTGTGGATAAGGTTCGTAAAGTGACCTCCATTAAAGAGTAATGCGAAGCGAATATTTTAGTCCAACTCTTATACATTGGTTGTACTATGTCGGTTAGAACGTCAGTTGCTTAAACTCAAATCATCTCAAAGACTTGCACTCTCCCCGAACAAATCTCTTTTAACCCCTCTCCTTCAGCAATTCTTTTGTAGAGGTATGGTAAAGTGATGGCAAGTCACAAAATCAAATGTAAATCATTCCATTCAACTGAACAAATGAAATTTATCACTTTAGAATAAATCAATCCTGTAGCGCTTTTAACTGAACAATCCTTCAAATCCGGGTAAAACTGGATATCAATTTTTGTAACCATTTCATCTGATAGTTCATTCAGTTGTATTCTTGCATTTAATGCAATAAGTAGTCTACTGGCACCGTATTTTCACAAATCATTGATTTTTCCAACCATGAACTTTTTAGCATACATCTCGTTTTAAAAAGTCAAGCTCACGTTTTTTAAAAACATTGCGCTATCCCCTAAATTTCCTGCATATTGCTTCCCGTTAGTACTTTTAAAAGTCAACAATACAACTATTCCAGGGTACAGTTTTAGGGATGAGTAAGGAACAGAATCCAATTTTAAATAATCCATACGAAGAACCGAAAAAACACTATGCTACTCAGGCGGACCACTCATTGTATTATGAAGAGATTAAAGATGAGTAGACAGATCTTCTTCAGCGGAGGGGACGGAGACGAATTCAAAGACATCCAAAAGGACCTGAATAAACTTGAAAAACGAAGCAGCACCAAAAAGAAAGTAGAACACACCCTGCGCATCGAAATTGACGATGAAGCCTTTGACCGCCTGTACGGGTTAAAATCCCATCCGTTCGAATTGCAAAAGGGTGGTAAGGTTGCTGTCCGGGTAGTAAGTCAGTTTGGAGAGCAGGCTACGAAGGTTTTGGAGGTAAATTAAGTTTCTTATTTAAAAGGTTAACTAATCCATCAATTGAGAAATGATAAAAAAAATAGAATTAGCTAACGTCGCTACTTTTAAAGATTTAGAAACGTTTGAGCCGAACATTATTAACTATCTATTCGGGGGAAATGGTACAGGAAAAACTACAATAGGTAAAGTAATCTATAATTGTGATTCTCATTCAGAATGTAGTATTAATTGGTCATTAAACCCAACTGAAACAATAATTTATAATAAAGACTTTGTTGAAAAAAATTTTAGCCAAAGTGAATCTATCAAAGGCATTTTTACACTTGGGAAAAACTCAACTGAAGTAAAACAAAAGTTAGAAGATGCAAGGGGAAAAGTTGATGAACTTACTGAAAAGATTCAAAGTATTAAGGAGCATATTGAAAAAAATGAAATAGAGTTCAAAGAGAAAGAAGAGAATTATATTGAGAGGGCATGGAGTGTTAAGGATAAATACATGGAGCATTTCAAGCCTGCCTACCGAGGATATTTAGGCAGCAAAAAATCATTCTTTGAAAAATGTTTGAATGAGTCTACAAATGAATCAGATTTACTAGAAGAACAAAAAATTATTGAAAAATGTGACCAGGTGTTTTCAGAATCATTATCAAGGTACAATGAAATCAAAAATTCAGACTTCTCTAAGCTTATAGATTTACAACAAAGCAAAGTTCTTCGTGAAAAAATTATTGGCAAAGAAGATTTAGAAATTGGGAAATTAATAAGAAAGTTAAATAATAGTGATTGGGTAAAGGAGGGTTTAGGCTATTTGGATCATTCTAATGAAGTGTGTCCATTCTGTCAGCAGAGTGTTGCTGATAATCTAAGATCTGAAATTGAAAGTTTTTTTGACGAGTCTTATCGTAGGAAGATTGATACTTTAGAAAAATCAGGAATGAGTATCACTTAGAAAGGAATAAATTACTTGAAGAAATTGACCAAATAATAAAGCAAGAAGTTCCTTTTTTGGATTTTTCTGAACTCTTGAAAAAAAAGTCTTTTCGAAGAAAAAACCACAATAATCTTAGAATTATTGCAGATAAAACTAAGAATCCTAGTGTCCCCGCTAAGATTGATTCTATTGATGATATTTCGTTGGAAATAACTAAAATCATTGATCAATTTAATAACAGAATAAGAGAAAATAATGAGACTGTAATCAACATCGATCGAGAAAAAAGATTCTAAAATCACAAATTTGGAGATTTCTCATTGATAAACTTGAGCTTGATCTAAAGTCATACAGTCAGGAGAAGTCAAATCATGAAAAAGCTTTAAAAGGATTGAAAAGTAGCTTAAAGAATCATGAGAGTGAATTATCTAATCTAAAAATTAAAATTGAAAAATTAGAGTCTAACATAACAAGTGTTCAACATAGTGTAAATGAAATTAATAAACTTCTAAGAAGTTTTGGGTTTACGAATTTTCAACTTAGAAAGGCTAATAAAAAAGGTTTTTATGAATTAGTAAGAAATGATGGTCGAAAAGTTGGACAGACATTAAGCGAGGGTGAATATACCTTTATAACTTTCCTTTATTTTTATCAACTCTTAAAAGGTAGTACAGATGAAACAGGCATTACAAAAAACAAAATTGTAGTAATAGATGATCCAATATCAAGTTTAGACAGCAGCGTTCTTTTTGTGGTAAGCAATTTAATTAAAACAATTGTACGTGATGCTAAAGAGGGAAAAATGGAATAAAACAAATCTTTATACTTACACACAATGTATACTTCTTCAAGGAAGTAACATTTAGGGGTAGTAGGTATAATAAATGGAAAGAGGAGTCTTATTGGTTAGTCCAAAAAAATGACAATCAATCAAGAATAACAGAACATAAAGAAAATCCAATAAAAACTACCTATGAATTATTGTGGAGAGAGTTGGATGACCCTGATCATATTAATACTGCTACCATTTTAATACTATGCGTAGAATTTTGGAGTACTACTTCAACATCCTTGGTAATTTAGATTATGGTGTGGAAGCCATTGATAAATTTGAAGGTGATGAAAAGTTGATATGTAAATCCCTGATTGGTTGGATAAATGATGGTTCTCACTTTATAAATGATGATTTAGCAGTTACTGTGGATTCAAGTGATATAGAAAAATACATGAAGGTTTTTAAAGATATCTTTTACAAATGGATCACGGCAGTCACTATGAAATGATGATGAAAAAACCGCAGTAACTTCTTAGAAACTAAAATATGTCTATTAAATTATTTCACATAGCAGATCTACATCTCGGCCGTAGCTTTTGTGACCTTCCAGAAACCTTAGAACCAGTTTTTAACAATTTAGTGGATTCTACAATATAGAAACCTGAAACAATGCCCCTCCCCATCAACATAGAAAAACTCATCAAAGGCCAGGTAGTGGAAACCGAGCGCATTGAATATAAAACAGGATGGAATCCGGAGGATGTAATCCACACCATGTGTGCCTTTGCGAATGACATCCATAACCTGGGTGGGGGTTACATTGTCATCGGTGTGGAGGAAAAAGACGGGGTTCCACAATTGCCGCCGGTTGGACTTCAGGAAAAGCAGTTGGATGCCATTCAAAAGAAATTGGTGGAACTGAGCAATCTCATTCAACCGGCCTATTTTGGGGTATCCGATGTCGCTGAAATACAGGGGAAGAATGTTTTTGTTTTATATTGCCCCGGTGGGGACAATCGCCCCTATTCGGCTCCGGTTTCACTTTCCAAAAAACGGAAAGATCACAGCTATTGGATCAGGCGGTACAACTCGACCGTACAGGCCAATCAGCAGGAGAAGAAAACGTTGTTTGAGCTGGCCGCAAAAATTCCGTTTGATGACCGGATCAATCATCAGGCTACGGTTCAGGATCTGAAATTGTCTTTGATCAAAGAGTTTTTGCAAGATGTGGGAAGTCCGCTTTTTGAGCAAGCAGATTCTATTCCGTTCCCGGAGTTATGCAGACAAATGCAGATCGTAAAAGGTTCGGACGAGCAGTTGAAACCGATCAATGCCGGTCTCCTGTTGTTTAACGAGCACCCCGAACAGTTTTTTCCAGTCACACAGATTGATGTGGTGATCTACAAAGACGAAGTGGGTGATCGATTCTCCGAAAAAATTTTCAAGGGGCCCATTCACAAACAACTGTTGGATGCACTTGAGTATATCAACACCAATGTGATCCACGAAGAGGTGAGAAAAGTACAGGGGCGTGCCGAAGCCAACCGGTTTTACAACTATCCCTATGCGGCCATTGAAGAAGTGCTGGCGAATGCAGTTTATCATAAAAGTTACGAATTGCGCAACCCGATTGAGGTGAATATTCGGCCAAACCAGATCGAAGTACTCAGCTTCCCCGGTCCGCTGCCTCCGGTGAATAATGAGATGCTAAAGAAGAAACGCATTGTCTCCCGTGAATATCGCAACAGGCGGATTGGAGACTTTTTGAAAGAGCTTCAACTCACCGAAGGCCGTGCCACCGGATTCCCCAAGATCTATGATGCCATGAAGCGAAACGGTTCCCCGGAACCTACATTCGAAACCGATGATGATCGCACCTATTTCCTGGCGGTTTTACCGGTTCATCCGGAAGTAAAAATGAGGGGCGAAGCTGGGGGCGAAGTTAGGGGCGAAGCTGGGGGCCAAGCTCATGAAATAAGCCTTAATGATACGGAAAAGGCTATTTTAAAGCATTTAGAGCAGGGGCCAAGCTCAGCAGAAGAATTGGCAAATGAATTAGGATTAAAAAGCAGAAGCGGATTCTTTACAAGAACACTAAGAGGGTTGATGAAGGACGGATTTATTGAATATATATACCCGGAAAGCCCCAGACACCCCGACCAAAAGTATAGATTAAAAAAATCATGATAACCATCTTTCACATCGCCGACCTGCACCTGGGCCGAACCTTCCGCAATCATCCGGAAGCCCAGGATACTCTATCCAGTGCGAGATATGAGACGCTTCAAAAAACAGTCAAGCAAGCGAATAAGATAAAAGCCGATATCTTCGTCATAGCCGGTGATCTGTTTGACAGAACGTCCATAAATGTTGGGGATATCCGAACGGCCGTCCAGGCGATCAATCAAGTTTGAGGGAGAAGCTGTCGTGGTGTCTGCTGGAAACCACGACTATATCACACCCGACAGTCAGCTTTGGGACCGGTTCAAAAAAGAGTCAGATGAACATGTGCTGGTACTGGATAAAAAAGAACCGCTTGAGCTGTCCGCTTTTGAATCAAAGATTGTTGTCTATCCGGCTCCCTGCCATGCCAAGCACTCCGCCGAACATGCAACCGGTTGGGTCAAAGACGTGGAGAAAGAACCGGATGCCATTCACATTGGAATTGCACACGGAAGTATCGAGGGAGTCTCGCCGGACTTTGACCAACGCTATTACCCCCACGACGATTCGCTGAACTGGAACGATTCGCGCGTTGACCTGTGGCCACCGCGCCATACCGCATCATCACCTGGCCGGAGACAGCCCGACAAACGAGATATCATCTTCAATCCTGGCACTCCCGAACCGGACCGGCATTTTCCCGTGCACATGAAGGCCGCGCATTCTTCTACACCATTGGTGGCCAAAAGAATATCAAACCCAGAAACACCATCCGTACCGGTTCTTACCGTTTTGTCCAACAAACAGAACGGCTTTCAACCGCAGAAGATGTTTCCAAAACTCATCGCCAGAATACACAGACTGATTCCCTGGAAGATCCTTGTGTCGTTGAAGTCTTGACGTAAGCGGAAAGCTTGAAGACAAGGTGCGCGCAAGAAACATGGCAGGACGGCCGGTCAACCATCCCGCGGATTCCGTATTGGAATTGCAAGCGCACTGATTCAGAAGGTCGCCCGAAAAGTCACCACCGAACAGATCCAAAAAGAGTTCACCGAAGGCTCATTCCCGGAACAACTGCTTTCTTCGTTTTCAGATAAAGAGGAGGAAGAGGAACTGCAACTGGCCTACGAACTGATCAAGGAGGTTCAGCAATGAAACTCACGTCGGTCTATCTCCATCCCTTTGCCGGAATCCGGGATAAACGATTTGATCTGCCAGACGGATTGAATGTCATTCTCTGGGACCGAAACGAAGCGGGCAGTATCTACTCTTTTTCAGGCTATTTTACACGGACTACTGACGACAACCCTTCTGACGACCGCAAAACTGGAAGATACGATGGGGATTTATTTTCCAGCCTCCGGTGGCGATGTAGGCACGCGTGGGTATCCAGTTGATCCGATTCGCACTGGAGAAGAGCATACTCCGATCAAAAAACCTGGAAAAAGGAAGCAGCAGAGGACAGGCCAGCCTTCATTTAGCGGATGATACCGCAACCACAAATGAAGAGAGCGTTCAGCAACAGCATCGAGGAGCATCTTACCGCTACTCCCCTGTCTACGCTCCGGAAACCATTCCGCTGGCCGACCAGTCCGGCTTGCACTCATACCATGCATCAGATGAGACAGGACTGTGCCGGGTTCGAAAAGAGTTGGCAGAACATCCTCCGAAAAAATCAATTGATGCAAACAGGCGGCGTGTCTGTAGACCGTTTAAAGAGAATTTGGATCACAGGTATGAAGAGTATTCCAACCGCTGCGATCGAGAGCAACAATACCCTGAGAATAACCGGGGGATTAAAAATCCATATAAAGTCGGTACCGGAAAAAGTAGTCGAAGCTTTCGATAAAAAAGAGCGAGCTACAAATCGATCTCGAGGAAGCTCTTGCCGTTCCGAAGATGAATTGGTATCTTCGTGAATGAAGAGTTGACGAAGCTTATCAGCCAACAGGAGAAAAACAGGGAGAAATTCGACCGCCTCAATCCTCTTGAAAGAGGGAATCCAACAAATGGCAGTCAAAAGAGCAGAAGTTACAAGCAGACAAAAATGAGCGGAAAACCCGGTACCTGGAGGTCAGTAAAAAGTGGCCGGTTTTTGAAGATAAGATTGCGAACCGTCAACCTGAACTGCGATTCCTTAAATAAGCAAATCCAGAAGCTGGAGGAAGAACAAAAACAGGCTCTAGAACAAGCACAAAGCGCAACAGCTAAAGCAGCAGATCAAACGAATTGAAGATCTTTCAAATGCCGTTGATCAGACAAAAAAAGATGTTAAAGAAGCACTAAAAGTTGAAGAGAAGGATTTAAAAGCCCTTAGAGAACTGAAATCCCACATCTCCCGGAACCGCACAAAAATTGAAGCGGCCAAACTGACGATACGCCTTGAGAGTGACACCGATCAAACGAGTTCGGACACGGAAGCAGGGAAAAAGAAGAAAACGAAAATCAAAACCGCAGAAGCGGAAAGCCTGTTGAGAAAAAGGCATCCGGCGGGTTTACGTTAAAAACCGGTGACCTGAACATAACGGTATTTGCCGGTGAAGGAGATCTCGAAGAAACGATCCGGGAATTGGATACCAAAGAGAAAGAACTTTCTGAATACCTGGAAAACCTTGGAGTGGATTCCATACAAGACGCAGAATCGTACGCTGAACTGTACAGACAGAAACAAAATACTCTGGAACAGGCTCAAAAAAGCTTAAAAAGTGAATTGGAAGGCCAAAATTTAAGCGAACTCAAGGAACAACTTGCTGAATATGGAGACCTGTCAAACATACGTTCTGAAAAAGAGATCACAGATGATCTTGTTGAAGCCAAAACAGAGCGTAACGATTTAAGCAAGGAAGCCGGGGAAGCCCAGACCAAATTGGATGAGTGGAAGGAGAAATATGGCTCATCCGATGAAGTCTTATTGGCAGTCTGGCAGATAAACATCTACGAACCATTAAAGAATTAAACCAGGAGCTTGACGATCTCCCCTCCCTGCCCGAAGGATATGAGTCTTCCGACGAGTTTATACAGGAGGTCAATCAGTTGGACCAGGCAATTCAGAACCTGAAAGATCACATCTTTGAAAAGAAACAGGAGAGAACTGAATTAGAAGCGAAAAGCGCCGGAAACCTCCTCAGAGGAATTGCAGAAACTCTTAGGATGCATGCTACGCGATTGTCTGAACGCATTGATAAACAAGCCGAGACATTAGCAAAAGTTCGCGACAAGGCGCTTGAATTGATAGAATCCATGGACAGCGACACCTACAAAGGCCTGGAAACAAGCTTCATTAAATGGCTCGAAAAGATGGCCGGTCAGCGTTTCTCTTCAATAGAGATGGATAATGACCTGCCGACCGCTTTTAAATCGCAAGATACTCCATCACTCACCTATGAACTCCTCTCCCACGGTACCAAAGACACTGTAGCGTTGGCCTGGCGGTTTGCTCTTACGGAGAAATTTCTTGATAACAGTACTCAGGTTTTATTATCCTGGACGATCCGATGGTGGATATCGACCCGGAAAGAAGAAAAAATGTTGTGAAGGCGATTAATGAGTTTTCAGAAATACGATGATAGTGATGACTTGCCATCCGGATCATGCGGGGGAGTTGGCTGATAGAGAAAACGTTTTTGAATTCTGACCTTATTTATTCTTCTTTCAAATTTCGCTTCTAAGAGCCTAAAATTTAGAAAAGATCGGTCTTCCTCTACTAATCATTCAAATGGGTAGAAATATCAGAGAATTCAAATTGGCTAACCATTTACCTGTATTAACAACTTGTCGGTTATGCATTCTAATGTTAAGAATCGTGGATCAACATCGTTTTCATAAGCTAAAACCAACCTATATGAGACTTCAAATGTCCCAACCATCAATAATTTGTCTGATAACATAGTCTTTCCATCCAAAACCTGAGACTATTAACACGTCAGAATTATTAAGTTCATCAATAAACTTACCCATCAGAAATGGATATAACCCATGATGATCTCAAAGATCTACTGGATGTCCAGCTATCATTCAGGCTAACTTTCGCAAATACGCAATACCAGGGGATAGAAAAGAGAAGTCTTCTCGAATAAATTTTCACTATAATCATCAATGCAAGCAGCATCACAAAGCTCATTGCTCACTTCCTGCGTTCTACCTATTTATCCATGGAACCATAATAAAAATCGAAACCATCCAATATACCGACATCATCAATTGAAAATTTTCTTAATGATTTTTCTGAGTCTCTGAAAAAATCATTGTAATCAATTTCTTTTGACTGAAAATATTTTTCTATCAACAAATCATGGTTAAGTGTAAAAATATGCCCTTTTATCTCCCTCTCTTTGAGTTGATCAAACAGATTTATATACGGAAACTCTTCCTCATCAAATACTAAATGATCAAATACAACAGAGTCGATATATTCACAGACTCGTTTTGCAAAATCTTGGTATTCCAGTTCTTCTTGCTAGTTATTTCAATAATTCTCCAGCCTTTTCTTGGATTTCATTGATGTGCTTTAATGCCAAAGGATTTGACTTATCGTATTCATTAATATTTTTAATTTGATCACATACAAAATAAAGTTGTTCGTAATTTAAATTGCTTTCCTCCCCAATACTCCTATAGTAGTCTTCTAATTCACTTCGCACTACATTTAAAAAGCCCTTATAATTTTTGACAATGGCTTGTTCATCTTCTGGTCTTTCTGTTCTATAATAAATTGCATTTTGAAAAGAGTTCTTTTTAATGGTCGTTAAATATACTCTGACTTATTGTATCTAGATTAATATCTAATACTGGTTGTGAGATACCAGCTCCTAATAAAAAACAAACACTCATTGATTCACTCCCAGAAGAAAATATTTTACGATCCAATTATCGTTTAGATCATAATTGCCCTAAAATAACGAATGCATCAAATAGGATTAACAGTTTTTGTTAAACTTCAGTCCCAAGCTTACCCTTCTTTAAATCAAAGTGCTGATAATGGATAGGTAGATGAAATCTGTCTCTTAAGAGTCTAAATAATCAATCGTTACGTCATTGCTTCTGCTTTTTTCATACCAACAATAACTAATTCTGAGTCTATAGTTATCGTAAGGATTATCCCAAAATGCATATTCCAAAAGTTGTCCCAAACCTTCTCGAATCGTATTTCTCAAATTTGGATATGTTTTAATTTCATAAAGTAAGGCCTCTTTATTTTTCTTTACATATACCACACCCATGATGCTTATTTTTTGGCTGCTTTAGTAGGTAATTAATTCATTTTCTCCTTTAAGTTGTTGTTAAGATAAGCTTCGAGTTTTTCACTAATATCATCGTGTTTACGATGCATTTCATAGGACCCGGCAGAGCGCTTTACTATGGATTTACGGTTTTTTGATCTCCGAAATGAAACCTCACCTAAATCATACTCATCCTGAACTTTCTTGATCACTAAAAGTCTAAAATAATCAATTCTTATCCCATAAACTTCCTTTATATAATCACAATAGGCTTTATCTCTACTTAATCAAAATCAATTTCTGTTTTATTTCCATCGGTGGGGAAAACAACTTCTGAAAGTTTAAATTTAAAATATCACAGACCACCTGTATAGGATTGTATTTTTTCTTCAATTTCAGCATCAACATCTAGTTCTTTAATGTCGATCGAAGAGTTTTTTGACTTCCAGTCTATTAACAATTTCCTCTATTTTTCACTTTCTTTCAAAGCTTGCACATTCTTTAAGCTTGCTACCCAATGTGGAATGCTTGTGTTTCCAGTCCTTTCAATGGATTAGAATTGACGTTCTTTGAAGGATTGTCCTGATTAATACCTGCAAGAAACCGTATTGGTAACCATTATGATTCATGTTTTCATTGAATAACCATTTCAAAACCAAATCCCATCAGGTTTTCAAAAGATTCTGGAGAATTGCTCTTACCCTCTCCTCTTCACTGGTGCAATCATCCGTTCGTATTCCAGCATACCCGTGTTCCAACTTGTACTTGCTTGCTCATTTAAAGTGCTTAGCAAGTCCTCATATATCTTACGAATTCTTTCAATAAAATTAACAGAGAAGTCTATAAGCTTATCCAGTTATAAGGTAATCTATATCATCCGTGAAAATTTTTGTCTCATACAAGAGAGCCATTGTTCTCATCTACTAATTTAGATGTTGCAATCTTAAGTTGCTTTTTATTGAGTTCGTTTGGGGATTCAAACTGGCGATCAAGTTTTAAATGTAAATAATCTTGTTCTCCAACAACTATGCCAACAGTGAAATATATTTCATTCGTAATTGCCCCCTTTTCAAATAATCTTGCCCAGGCGTAAGGCCTGAATTCAAGTTTCCCTCGACCAGCTTGCTCGCGCCAGGAACGGAAGAAGCCTTGTAATCCATGTTTGTTCTTTTTGCTACTTCTTCACACCGATGTTTTGTCTTTTTCCAAGGGTCTTTTTTTAAATTTTCTTTGGCTTTCTGATGAATTTCATTTTCTGAGTCGTACTCTTTTCCAGCCCATTTTTTAAGAATTGAAAAATCATCTGCATTAAAAAACTGAATATCCTTTTCGATTTGAATGGATTCATAGTCCTATATTCTATTTATTCTCTATTAATGTTTTTCCTCTTTCACCTTCTCAATAAACCACTCAATCACTCCCATAAGCTCTGCCACTTCAGCTCTCTTCCTTTCAGCAGCTCAAATTTAATACTTGGCCTCTTGCTTATATCTTCCTTTCTAAGATTATGCCTTTATTTCGTTGAACTTTTCAAGCGTTATAAGCCTCATTTCATCAGAATCGAATGGTATTTTAAGTGCATACCACTGAAACAGAGCACTCAGCATACCCGGTAGTCCAGATAGCGAATGGATAGATATAGTGTCATCATTATGATAAATATTGGGCCCATCGGATCCCATCGTTCGTAAGTCGACCAAATCCAAGTTTGAAATCATCACATATTTTTCTTTTAGCCCAATCGAAAATTTTCTCTCCTACTTTAACTTGTTCCTTAGCACATTTTTATTCAGCTCATGAAAAATTCTTCTGTTGATTGTCACCTTTGGCTATAACTTCTTCCTTTTATCGGCTTCAGAGGTATTCCCATACAAGTGTGGAATAAGGGTTGAATACCATGTGCGTTTCTAATTGTCGAATTTCAAGTGCCAAAACTACGGCTGGATCCATCTGTTCATTCAGAAACTCTACAATCCGTTGATCTGTTGGCACTTCATTTTGCGTAAAAGATCATACGGATTTTTCCAGCTTTCAGATTGGTTTTAACCTGATTCCAAAAATACGAATGTCATCCGTCGTAAAATTCTGAATAACTTCTTCAGGTATTCTGCCCCTTTCTCTTCACATGTTTCTCTAATGGATATAATTTCTCTATTGGCCAATAAACAATTGCATTAGCAGCACAAACGAATACCATTTGACCAATTACTTCTCTTCGTATTCGGTATCATTACTTCTTTAACTTCAACTAATGTTGGTATACCGTCCTGATTAAAAAAAAAGACGACTGACAGACCATCTGTCACCTGTAGTATCCGTATTTGTAATCCATCTCCTGGTAGCAAGAATCGATTCTGGGATGTTTATCAATCAAGTTTCCGGCTAATAGATTAGGATACTTACCCAAGAGTTCTTGAATATTTTGTTTTTAAAACGTGTTCAGATAGTTATTAGTTCGTCATTATTGATAGAATCCGATGTACATAGGATCAACTTTATTGCTCTTTACATGGAAAGAATATAAAAACTTAGCTAAAGTTTTTCATTAATGCATATAACAAATGAAATTGACATCTAATGTCATCCTCTCGCAAATTTCGCTTCTAAGAGCCTGAAATTTAGAATAGAATGGTCTCCCCTGCTTTATTTTAGGGTTATTCTCGTCACTTAAACCTTTATGGAGATCCATATTATGAACTTTGAAACCTACCTCACCCAAACCATCCAGAATGCAGTTAAAGAAGCTGTGGCCAGGGAGTTCGATGATTTAAAGAAAACTTTAATGCATCTCGAAAACTTACAGAGTCGGTCTACTCAAACACAAACTTCTACTTCAAAGGGAGAAATTATACGGCCAAAAGAGTTGGCTGAGATGCTTTCCTTAAGCATTTCAACGATTTATAAAATGTATAGTGAAGGCCAATTACCAACCAAGGTGAAGATTTCCAGTCAGGCAGTGGGTTGGCTTAGGTCGGATATTGAGGAGTGGATTTTGCAGAGGAAGGAAGGGCATGTGCTGACGAAATTTGCTGTTCGTT
>JAXHMK010000016.1 GCA_034521495.1 Balneolaceae bacterium | reverse complement strand
ACGCGTCTACCAATTCCGCCACCGAGGCACATCATTTCAAGACCTCAAATATAAGGGTAGCCCCGGTTCTTCTACAAGAAGATTTTTGGATTATTTTTTATCGGTTTACTGAAATTTACTCATCTTTACCTAATTGGAATTGGTTTTATGAAATTTAGCCCAAAAATAAACCGGGAGTCCGGCCAAGAGAATTGCAACACCAGCTAATGCACCTGTGCCGGTGAATGCCAGGCTTGAATAAAGCATATAACCGCAGGCGATTAAAAAAAGAACCGGAGTGACAGGGTAGAGGGGGACAGAAAAGGGACGCTGGTCTGTCTCAGATCGGTAACGAAAGATGAAGAGAGTGACAGTGGTTAATAATAAGAAGAACCAGAAAACAGGAGCCGTGTAATCAACCATAGTTTGAACCGCCTGCTGAGACCATGCGCCCAGACCCACCAGTATCAACGCAATGCCCCCCTGTACAATCAGCGCATTGACCGGTGTGTTGTTAGAGGATTTCCATCTTCCCATAAACCGGAGAAGCGGAAAATCACGGCCCAGGGCGTAATTGGTTCTGGCACCTGTAATGATTGTTGCATTTGCCGTAGATAGCGCCGTTGCGATGACAATGATCGCGACTATGAACGTGCTTTCATTTCCAAAAAGTTGAGTAGTTAATTCAGCACCGACCGTTTCAGAATTTTGCAGATGTTCGAGGCCGAGTACCTGCAGGTATGCAACATTGACCAGTACGTACAGTGCTGTAATAATAAAAATGCCAAACAGGAGTACTTTCATCATATTTCGTTTCACATCCTGAATTTCTCCGGAGAGATAGGCTGCTTCATTCCATCCGCCGTATGTTAGCAGAACAAAGATCATGGCAGCACCTACCGACCCTCCTGAGAACAATCCGTCACCGGGCGAGGCGGAATTAGATACCGAAGGGAGTGATTCCGCAGATATAAATGCAAACAGAGATAAAACAACAAGCATCAGGATGATAGACGCTGTAAGAACATTTTGAATACGCCTGGAGGGATCTGTTCCCAATAGATTAACACCGGTCAGAACCACAATGGTAAGAATCGCATAGATGGTTGAGCTATGAAGGCCCAAATCAAGAATTAAGGAAGCATAATCGCCGAGAATAAAAGCAATCAGGGCAATTGAGCCGGTTTGAATTACTGTCATGCGCCCCCATGTAAACAGGAATCCCACGGATGAACCAAATGCATTGCTCAGGAAATGATATTCGCCTCCGGCATCGGGTTTTGAGGAGGCAAGTTCGGCATAGCAAAGTGCACCCATTAAAGAGATAAATCCGCCTGCCACCCAGAATGCAATGAACTGAAATTCACTGGCTGAGTTACTCGCTACAATTGGCGGAAGACGGAAAATTCCGATTCCGACAACAATTCCAACAACTACCGCAATAGAGCTCAGAGTTGTAAATACCGGTCGAATTTGCTCCCGGGATATTCTATTCATTCTTCATCCAATGTAGCTGACCACCGATCAATACGGTTTAATTCTTCATTGTGAATCTGTGCATATCCCCGGACAGAATGATCCTCAACGGAGCCGCTGAAGATGTAACGGGTGTTGCTGATTTCATCATGAGCAATCAGTGTCAATCGTTTTCCGCTGAGGGTAGCCTCTTCAGTAGTTAACTCTAAATCTCCTGCTCTCAAGGTAATATCAACCTCCTGGTAGGTTTGATTGATCTGCATGGAAAACGATTGGCCGGCGGTTTCCCATTGCCAATTTCCGTCAACATCAGCAGGGATTACCCAATAATAGATATCGCGATTAGCGTATCGTTCAGCTTTATCAGGCTGCCACTCGTCCATATCAAAACTATGTGAAACCACACGAGTGCCCGGGCTGAGTTTGTCAAGAAGATATGGCCGTAATTTTACATTTACAGAACTGAGAAGATACATGGTAATGACAGATGCCTGGCTGAAATCCGTTTCAAAAATGTCTGCTTCCCTGAAGATAACCCGGTCTGAAACTCCCTCAGATTCAGCATTTTCCCTGGCTTCCCTCACCCGGGTAGGATTTAGATCGATGCCGTGGCCAACGGCGCCTCTTTTTGCAGCAGCTATTACAATTCGTCCGTCTCCCGATCCGAGATCAATCACATAATCACCGGGTCCTACGTCAGCCAGGTCGAGCATAACTTCAACCACATCACTGGGTGTTGGCACGTAAGGAACATCCAGGTTCTGGGCATTTGAAACAGGAATAAAAAACATCAGAAAAACTGAAATAAAAAAACCAGCTTTTAAAAATTCGGTGAGCGGCTTTCTGATAGGGTGCTGTGAATCTGCGATAAGCTCTTGTCTTTTAAAATGAATGTTATTCTTTTTTGTGTTCATTGGATGAACTCCGATTGGTTACCAATTCTGTTAAATCCTCCGTGATAGAATGCCATCAATGAATCTAATTGTTAGAGGATGGTTCCTGCATATTTAGATGGCAAATCATGAATACTATTATAAATAAAACATTATCAACAAAAGTTTTATAAATATTTGTAATGATTTCATAGCTGTCCAAGACATTTAAAGAAAGAGAAGAAATCTACCTTTTTTATCTCTGAGAAAAGGTATTTATAAGATGGTAAAACCAGACCACCTGAATTGGAGTTTTCTAACACCTAATCATATTGATCAGCATTGTATCTGTTTAGCGATCTGTAGATAAAAATCGAATCACTGGCAAAACTGGTGAGGGTGAAACGATGAATGGTCTTGAACCGAGTGTTTTCGCGCTAAATAAGTACTCCGCATTAGCTCATCAGGGAGAAACATTTTTGACAGGTTTAAATGATTTAAATATCGGGATAGGTAATAATGAATCAGATAAACGAATATTGAATTCGATATTTGGCGATAACTGGTTGAAGGGCTAATGTTACAACCTTTTAAAAAAAGGTAGTTAGACAGGTGCCAGTAAAACAAGAGAAGGCTTTGCAAAACTCTGACCGTCATCCTGAACTTGATTCAGGATCTCCAGATACTGGCTATAAAGACGAATGGAGAATCTGAATCGAGTTCAGATTGACCAATAACCACGGTTTTGCAAAGCCCTCCAAGAATTCAAAAAATATTTAGTGTTTTAGTGCATTTGTGAACTATTTCAAGTGAGGAAATTTACACTTCTTATCAATCTTGAGGTATTTGAATGTAGTGGTTCTAACACTAATTGATGCTGAACAAAATGATCCTCAATTTCGTTAGGATTGATATAGTATATAGACAGATATAAGAAAATCAGAACGATAAAATATAGGGGCATATGAAATACCGAACATTGGGAAATAGCGGACTAACAGTAAGTGAAGTAGGATTGGGAACCATGCAGTTTGGAGAAGCGATGCAGATGGGTGGCCTGGGCCAGAAAGAAACAAATGAAATGGTACAGTTTGCGCTCGATCATGGAATTAATTTTATAGATACAGCGAATGTTTACAGCCTTGGGGAGAGTGAAAAACTGCTCGGAAACGCCCTGAAAGGCATTCGTGAAGATCTGGTTTTAGCTACAAAATTCCGGCTGCCGATGGATGAGCATCTCATACATAGTGGAGCGACGAGAGGGAATATTATGCATTCGGTGGAAAAAAGCTTGCAAAGACTGCAGACAGACTATATAGATCTGTACCAGGTGCACAGCTGGGATCCATACACTCCCCTCGAAGAAACATTACGGGCGTTTGATGATCTTGTTAAACAGGGAAAAGTCCGGTATATCGGGTTGAGTAATTACATGGCTTGGCAGGCAGCTACTGCACTTGGTATCCAGGAGAAAGAGGGGCTTGAAAAATATGTGACTGCCCAGATGTACTACAGTCTTGTGGGGCGGGACCTTGAAAACGAATTCATGTCGTTCGCGAAATATAATAATATAGGTATTCTTGTCTGGAGTCCGCTGGCTGGCGGTTTTCTCAGCGGTAAATACGACCGTGACAATCCGCCACCGGAGGGAACCCGTTTTGCCGAAGCCGGTCAGTTTGTTCCGTTTGATGTGGATAAAGGATTTGAAATTGTAGATGTGCTTAAGAAAGTGGCGAACCGTCATGGAGTAAGTCCGGCTCGTGCATCACTGGCATGGACGCTCTCCCGGGAAAACATCAGCAGTGTATTGATTGCTGCACGTAATCTGGATCACCTGGAAGACAACATCAAGGCGGTGGATCTGGATCTGAGCGACGAAGATTTGAAAGAGCTGAATGAGGTCTCCGATCCGGGCGTTCCCTATCCGCGCTGGATGGTTTTACAACAGGCGATGGCTGAAGATCCGAGAGCCAAAGCTCTTGAGCCGGAGAAATTTAAAGATGGCGCCCCATGGGATGATCTGCGGTTTAAGAAAATGCCGCTGGAAGGGGACACAGATTAACGACATTGATTTAAGGATCTAACAGCTTCAAAATACGTAACACGTTTTGGCACTCACTCAGCTTCTGTTAGTTGTTTTTGATATCAGGGCAGTGGAACGCGTTCGGAAAAGTGGGCGAATACGGCTTAGATGATCATTCAACCAGGTCAGTCGGGATAGAATTCCCGGATGTCGTTAAACAGACAGATTTTGAATCAAGTTTAGAATGACTTTTTTGTCATTTGTGATAGGTAGTAAGTTTAATTTAAAACAATCGTAAAACATGAAAGCAGCTTATATAGATGAAACCGGAACTCTCGATTCAATAAAAATTGGAGATGTTGAACCTCCCGAATTAAAAGAAGGGGAGGTACTTGTTCGTGTGAAAGCTGCCGGAGTGAACCCGGTGGACGCAGCAATTGTACAGGGCTACATGGAGGGACGATTACCTCATCAGTTTCCGATGATTCCGGGCTGGGACCTCTCCGGTGTGATTGAGGAGAGAGGACATGGAGCCCGGCGTTTCGATACCGGAGATGAGGTGTATGGTTACGCCCGTCGTCCAACTGTTCAGTGGGGAACCTTTGCAGAGCATGTAGTAATCCCTGAAAGTTATCTTGCCAAAAACCCCAAAAGTGTTTCACATAAAGAAGCCGGGGCGATTCCACTGGTGGGCTTAACGGCGTATCAATCGTTGTATGATGCAGGGAATTTGCAGGAAGGCCAAACCGTCCTGATTCTCGGTGCTTCCGGCGGAGTCGGGACATTTGCCATCCAACTTGCAAAGGCCCGCGGAGCTACTGTTATTGGCATTGCCAGTGAGAAAAATCACGATTATATGAAAGAGTTAGGGGCTGATGAAACGATCACTTATGAGGATACTGACATTTCAGAGGCAGTTCTTGATGCTACACCGGGCGGAGTGGATCTGATTTTTGATTGCAGTCGTGGTGATGCCCTCCAGAGAAGTTTAAAAACTCTTAAAAATGGCGGGAAACTGGTTTCTATTACAAAAAGTAACCCCGATATCGATTCAAATATCGATCATGAATATGTGTTTGTGGAACCGAACTCCAAACAACTGGATCATCTGAGAGAGTTGGTAGATGATGATAAAATTTCAGTTCCGGTTTCAAAGACCTTTTCGCTCGATCAGGCTGCTGAGGCCCTTAAGCAGATTCAAACACTTCATACAAAGGGTAAGATTGTAATCGAGCCTTAAGCTGAATTATTTACAGAATCATATTTAATCAAAAAATCCTATCAGAATGAAAATAATTATAGCGGGCGCAACAGGAACCATCGGCAGCAAAGTAACGGATGATCTTGAAAGCGATCATGAAGTGATAAAAGTTGGATCCAGCAGTGGAGATATCCATGCAGATATTACTGATTCTGATTCAATTGAAGATCTTTTTAAAGAAGTTGGTTCTTTTGATGCTCTCGTCAGCGCAACCGGAGCCGGACATTTTGGTCCGATACGGGATATGACCGAAGAGGATTTCAGGGTTGGGTTAAACAGCAAATTAATGGGACAGGTTAATCTCGTTTTGAAAGGCCAAAACTACATAAATCCCAACGGTTCATTTACATTGGTTTCCGGAATTTTGTCGGAAGATCCCGTGTACGCATCCAGCAACCTGGCGGCTGTAAATGGAGCGATCAACAGTTTTGTAAAAGCAGCAGCCAGAGAGTTGGAGAACGGTGTGCGAATAAACGCCGTAAGTCCTGGTGTTGTGGAAGATTCTCCCGAATTTTTTGATGCATTTCCGGGTCATAAACCAGTTTCTATGGAGAATGTAGTGCGAGGTTATCGCAAGAGTATTCTTGGAAAGATTACTGGTGAAGTGGTGAAAGTTTATTAACAATTTGGAAGCATTTTATCCGTCAGACCGCTTGAAACGGTCTGACGGTTTTGACTGAGTTGGAAACTGTGAACGATTGGAAAAAACCTGGCAGAGCGATTGTGTTTTTCAATCTCCTGCCAGAGTTGCATTTAAAGGGTGGGCAGATTTAGGTTTTAAAATAGGAATCCGAACTCTGAAAGGAACTACGCTCCGCTCAGTGCTCTTTCAGGTTCTCTTTCCAGAAGCTTCACTCAGCGAAAAAATCCGGTCCATCGGAACCCACTTCTGACCTTCTTTGGCAAACGGGAGGCGCTTTTGATAGTTGTCCATCAGCGTTTCCCACTCCTGTACTTTAGAATTCTTACGATCTGCCTCAGCCTTCGCTTCAGCATCAAAATTATCTTCGGTCTCCATAATCATAAAAAGCCGGTTGGCAACATTATAAATCTCCATATCAAGAATCCCGGCATCGGTAATGCTCTCTAATACTTCCGGCCAAACATTCTCATGATGTTCAATATATTTTTTGATGAGATCGGGATCATCTTTCAGATCAAGAGCAAAACAGAAACGTTTCATACGAGGTGGTTTAATGTTCCAGGTCTAAAGTTTAAGGTACCAGCTTCCAGAGTCCAGTATCCAGCACCCCTTAAGCAATTGTCATTTTTCGATTACTGAACCCGAAATAGGCAACCACCAGGAAGCAGATCAGCGGGATGAAGAAGGAGAGGTGAATGCTGCCTGTGATATCAGACACCTGTCCCTGGATAGCGGTTAAAACAGCACCGCCGAGTATTGCCATAATCAAACCGGAACCCGCA
This sequence comes from Balneolaceae bacterium, assembly GCA_034521495.1. Taxonomy (NCBI): domain Bacteria; kingdom Pseudomonadati; phylum Balneolota; class Balneolia; order Balneolales; family Balneolaceae; species Balneolaceae bacterium. Next base: position 151,087 of record JAXHMK010000016.1, on the reverse strand, counting down.
ATTTTGCGATCTCGACCGAGTCCCTTAGAAGCCAGACCAAAGATGGTTGGGAACATGAGTGACATACATCCGGAGATTCCAACCAAAGCAAGTACGCCTGCAAATCCTCCCACAAAGATAACCAGAAGGAGAAAAACTACAGCTACAAATGCACTCCAGATCAAGAGTATGGAGCCGCGGAAACGTTTGAGCAATCCCGTAAATGCAAACCGCATGACCGTGAAAAGAATCAAAGCAGCCAGGTAGTAGTTGGAAGCCCCGCTTTCATCCAGGCTAAGCTCGGCCATCACGTAACGAATAGTATACGACCAAACTCCAATCTGTGCACCCACATAGAAAAACTGAGCAACAACTCCCCATTTATAGTTTGAATTGGATAAAAGATTTTTCAGGGAATCTCTAATATTGAGGCTCTCCTCAAGATTTGAAAATGAAGGCATTTTGATCGTTGCAATGATGATCCAAATAACAAGCAGTAAAAGAGCTACTCCAACATAGGGACCCATCACAGCCGAAAGTTCTTGTTGCTGCATGATTGTAAGCTCTTCCGGGCTGAGTCCGGCCCGGGTTGTGGCATCAGCGGTGTTCAGGTGTTCAAGAATAAAAAACTTACTCAAAATTACCCCGGTGATTGAACCGATTGGATTAAACGCCTGAGCCAGATTAAGCCGTTGAACACTGTTTTCTTCAGAACCCATTGCCAGGATATAAGGATTGGCTGTTGTTTCCAGAACGGATAATCCACCGGCGAGAATAAAAAGGGCAGTCAAAAAATGACCGTAAACCATTGTTTGGCTGGCGGGATAGAATAATAGCGCTCCAAGGATGAAGAAACCTAAACCAAGAAGAATACCAGATTTATACGTGAACTTTCTGATAAAAATTGCTGCTGGCAGAGCAAGACAGAAATAGGACCCGTAAAATGCCACCTGAATCCATGAGGTTTGGAAGTCCGTCATGCTCATGATCCGTTTGAACGCGGCCAGGAGCGTATCCGTCATATTATTGGCCAGTCCCCACATAAAAAACATGCTGGTAACAAGGATGAAGGGAATCAGATATTTTCTATCAACAACAGAGCTTCGCATGTTTTCTGGTTTAATGTTCATGGTAAAAGTACCCCGGGTCGCCTGAGCCGGGAAAAGCGATGTAAATACTAATTCAGATAGCGCAAACGACCTCGTTTGTGTTCAACTATTAAGTAAGACTCAGATGGCGCAAACGTCCTCGTTTGTGCCACAACATTTCTTCGTAAGGCAAAAGTCGAATGCCTGCGCCATCTTAGAGTTCACGAGGACCCTCAAAGTGCGCCAGCTCCTTGAAGAGCCGATAACATTTGTACCTAACAGTTACATAAGGCACAAGCGAGACGCTTGCGCCATCTCGAATCCGCAATCCACAATCCACATCTTGTATCCTGAATCATGCCTGATACGCGCGGTCAAAATGTACATAACCGCCATCTACAAACAGCCACTGACCGGTGGTATGTGAACTGCGATCACTCAACAGAAACAGTGCTGTATCAGCAATCTCTTCGGAAGTTGTAAAGCGTTTTTCAAGCGGTATTCGATTTTCAATTTCTGAAAGTCGTTCCTCGGGATTATCAAAAGATTGTATCCATTTTCTGTAAAGCGGAGTCATTACTTCGGCTGGCACAATTGCGTTTACCCGAACTCCATATTGTGCCAGTTCTACGGCCCACTCGCGAGTGAGAGCCAGTTGTGCACCTTTGCTTGCAGCATAGCCTGATGTACCTCCCTGTCCAGTGAGAGCTGTTTTTGAGCTGATATTTACAATAGCTCCTTTTGTTTTTTTGAGATGTGGAAGTGCATAATGCACCAGGTCGTAGTAGTGCAAAAGGTTCGTTGTGACTGACTCCCTGAATTCATCAGGTCCGCCAGATTCGAGACCTGCTCCGTCATTCACACCAGCATTGTTAACTATTCCATGCAGGGCTCCGAATGTATTAACGGCTTTTTGAACTGTATCTTCGCAGACTTCCGGATTGGGCAGATCGGCGATTACGTTCAGACATTCTCCGCCTTTTTTTTCAATTTTTTTCTTAAGCTCAATACTGGCCTCTTCAGATCGTCCAAGAATTACAGGAATAGCTCCTTCATTCACCAATCCCCATACAATAGATTCCCCAATGCCTTTTGCTCCGCCTGTTACAATGAACACTTTATTTTTTAGATGTAAATCCATAGTAATCTATTCCTTTAGTTGATAAAATTCGGCAGCTGTTTCGCCCATAATGTCGCTGTATTCCGTTTGACTCAACCCATCGAGGAAATCATCAATAATACCGATCACTTCTTCATATTCAGCAGCGAGCAGACAGACCGGCCAATCGGAACCTATCATCAGCCGATCAGCTCCAAAATGTTCCAGGCACGTTTCCAGGTAAGGAGTAAAATCTTTCGTTTGCCAGTGATTCCAATCAGCTTCGGTGACCATTCCCGATAGTTTTACGTAAATGTTGGGGAAATCAGAAAGTTTTTCCATGGATGAAGCCCAGTCTTCAAATGAACTTTCTTTGATGACAGGCTTTGCGATGTGATCAATCACAAAATGCATCTCAGGGAATCTTTTCACGAATTCGATACACTCCCGAAGCTGGTTTTCAAATATCAGGATATCATATCGGAATCTTGTTTTTTGAAGGGCTTCGATGCCACTGATAAAACGTTCATCTAACATCGATCCAGTTGGTTCACCTTGTAAAATTTCTCTGAATCCTTTCAGTTTTTTAAACTGATCAAAGTGTACAAGCCGCTGCTCAAGTTTTGGGGATTTCAGATCAACCCAACCCACAACTCCTTTGATGAATTCATGCTTTTCAGCAAGGGTAAGCAGGAAATTGGTTTCTCGTTCGGATTGATCGGCTTGAACCGTAATACAGCCATCAAATTCTGCATCAGATAGATGGGGTTCAAGATCTTGTGGCATAAAGTCCTGTTTCAGAACTTCCATGGAGTCGTCAATCCACTGATCGCGAACAGGATCATACTTCCAAAAATGTTGATGTGAATCGATTTTCATCACTTACCTGAGTTCGATATTATTTTATCGATGATCATTTGATTCATCTTTTTCCTGAACTTTCGTTTACCAGTTATTTTTCTTGATAAGCAACAGCCGTTTGTTTGGATGCGCCAAGACCGTCAATTCCCAGTTCCATGACATCACCGGGTTTGAGATATTTTGGAGGATTAAAGCCAAGTCCAACACCTTCAGGTGTTCCGGTTGAGATAATATCACCAGCTTGTAAACTCATAAATTGCGACAAGTAACTGATCACCTGCGGGATGTTGAAAATGAAATCCTTTGTATTTCCATCCTGAAGAGTTTCACCATTTAATTTTAACCAAAGACGCAGATTGTGGGGATCGGCGATTTCATCTTTGGTCACCAGGTAGGGACCTACCGGTGCAAATGTATCGCAGCTCTTTCCTTTCACCCACTGTCCGCCTCGTTCAAGCTGGAACTCCCGCTCGCTTACATCATTATGGACGGCATAACCCGCCACATACTCCATCGCTTCCTCTTCGCTCACATAACTGGCTTTTTTGCCAATGATAACAGCCAGTTCTACTTCCCAATCGGTTTTTTTACTGTTTTTCGGAATGATGACCGGGTCGTAAGGACCTGTAAGTGATGATGTGGCTTTGAAGAAAACGACCGGCTCTTTGGGAATCTCTGATCCGCTTTCGGCCGCATGTTTGCTGTAGTTAAGTCCGATACATACAATTTTCCCCGGCTTTGAAATAGGCACTCCGATGCGTTCGGAATCTGAAATTTTTGATGCATCAGCAGGATCAAAATCAGATTGCAGTTTTTGGAGTCCGCCGCTTGTAAAGAACTCTTCATTATAATCATCAACGAGATGGCTGGTATTATACTTTACACCATCTACTTCAATACCAGGTTTTTCGGCTCCCGGTTTACCGTATCTAAATAATTTCATTATATAGTTTTATATGATTCAGGTTGTTTCTATTAGAACCTGCGAGAGTCCGACAGGTCCTCGCAGAGTTCGGTAGTTGTGCAAAAAAACTCTTTCAGGAGCTTCCGCACTCTGAAAGGATTTTTCGCATCCATTAGTTATTGATATTTATAAATCCACCATCAATCGGGTAATCGGTTCCGGTGATAAAATCAGCTTTATCGGAACATAGAAACAGGGCAAGATTAGCAACCTCTTCCGGTTTTGCCATTCGCCCGATTGGCTGGGTATTTGATAATTTTTCAAACATCTCTTTCTCTTTTCCCGGGTAATTTTGAGCTAAATATCCATCCACAAATGGTGTATGTACACGGGCGGGGGAGATGGAGTTGCAGCGCACACCATCATCAATATAATCTTTGGCAACAGAGTAGGTCATTGTCAAAACGGCCCCTTTGGTCATGGTATAGGCAAATCGGTCGGGAATGCCCACGTGGGAAACCACCGATGCCATATTTAAAATACAGCCTTTGGTTTTCTTCAGAGATCGAATTGAGGCCTGGATGCAGTTAAAAATTCCTTTGATGTTTACGCTGTAAAGCCGGTCGAGATCTTCTTCGCTTGTATGTTCAATATTCCCGATATGGGCAATACCCGCATTATTCACTAAGATATCGATCGGTTCGGTTTCAGTGATTTTTTCTATGATATCATGAACTTGTTTATGATTCGAGACATCACACTGATGGATTTCGATGTCGTGATCGCCTTCAATTTTGGCATCCTCTTCGATTTCAAGAACATGAACTTTTGCGCCATTGGCTGCAAATACGTTGGTAATTGCCAATCCAATGCCGCTTACTCCGCCGGTTACGATTGCTGTCTTGTTTTCTAATTCCATGTTTTTCGAATTACCTTTGATTTACGTTCGTAATTTGATAGAAATTTGAACTCTTTAAAATTTGCCACAAAAGCAGATAAACACGAAAGTTTTTTGTGATTTAATGTTTTCGTGGCGCAAAATGCAATTAATGTTGATTAAATACCCGGACTGAATTTTAGTTTCGAGAATCATCCCCCTGCGCCCCCTTCAGAGGTGGACTTCTTCTCTTCAGAATTATGCCAAATTTTTCCGTTTGGAAATTCATAATCTTTCAGAGATTCTGGCTTCATTTCAATGCTGTATCCTGGTTTTTTTGGAGGGATGTAAGCTCCGTTTTTGATTTCAACCGGATCAACAAAATGTTCATGCAAGTGGTCCACATATTCGATAATGCGGTTCTCCTTACTTCCACTGATAGCAATGTAATCAATCATCGACAGATGTTGAACATATTCGCACAAACCAACACCGCCGGCATGCGGACAAACCGGAATGCCAAATTTGGCAGCCATCAACATAATAGCAAGATTTTCATTTACACCCCCCACACGACAGCTATCAATCTGGCAAATATCCATCGCTTCGGCCTGCATTAACTGTTTGAAAATTACACGATTCTGGCAGTGCTCGCCGGTGGCAATTTTAATTGGCTTAATCTCTTTCCCGATTGCGGCATGACCTATAATATCGTCGGGACTGGTGGGTTCTTCAATCCAATAAGGGTCAAAATCTGCCAGGGATTTCATGTTGGAGATCGCTTCATCCACATTCCATTTCTGATTGGCGTCCATCATCAGTTTCATGTCTGATCCAATCTCTTCACGGATGATTCCGGCACGTCGCCTGTCATCCTCCAGGTCTGAGCCCACTTTCATTTTGAGATGAGTAAAACCTTCTTCCCTGGCTTCCCGGCTCAGGCGGCGGATTTTCTCATCCGAATAACCCAGCCAACCGGCCGAAGTGGTGTAAGCCGGATAGCCATTTTGTGTCAGGTCTTCAATTCGTTCTTGTTTAGATGATTCCTGTTTTTGTAAAATATTAAGAGCTTCCTCAGGAGTGATGGCATCTGTGATATATGTAAAATCAACACATTGTACAAGTTCTTCGGGAGACATATCCGCTAAAAGCCTCCAAAGTGGTTTCTCTTCAACTTTTGCATACAGGTCCCAAACAGCGTTGACGATTGCTCCTGTTGCAAGATGGATTACACCTTTTTCGGGTCCCAGCCATCGGAGTTGACTGTCGCCGGTTATCATCTTCCAGAAAGCTCCCATATCAGAGGTAAAGTCGCTGAGTTGCTTTCCCTCAATCAAGTAAGACATGGATTGAATGGCCTGTACACAGATCTCGTTTCCCCGCCCGATGGTAAATGTAAGTCCATGGCCTTCATACTCTGAATCTGTTTTTAAAATCACGTAGGCAGCAGAATAATCGGGATCGGGATTCATGGCATCTGAGCCATCCAGTGACTGGCTGGTAGGAAACCGAATATCTTTTACTTTTACATCTGTTATGGTGATATCCATCTCTATTTTATTTAAAACTTTATATCAATCTAATATTTATAAATGAATGTACATACATTCACAAAGAGTGTAGGAAAAAGTTGTTAAAGATGTTAAACAGATCTTGATATTTCCTGAGGTGAATTCATTTAATGTTTTGAGATTCAAAAGTGAATGAACAATCTGTATATTTCAGACTTCAAATATCCCAGAACTGAATGATCTATTTATGTCAAATCGTGTATTAACAATAACCATGAATCCCGCTGTGGATGTAAACAGCGAGGCAGATAAAGTGGTTACCAATCAAAAAGTGAGATGCGAAAAACCAGATTATGATCCCGGAGGAGGCGGAATAAATGTAGCCCGGGTTTTAACAAGATTAGGCATACAGGCAAATGCTTTTTATTTAGCCGGCGGGATTACAGGTGAATATCTTACATATCTTCTGGATGAGGAGAATGTCCCTCATAAACATAGTAAAATCAATGGAATGACAAGAGAAAATACGTCGGTGATTGACAGGAATACCGGTGAGCAGTATCGGTTTGTATTTCCGGGGCCAACTATTGAAAATGCAGAATGGAAAAACACACTTGACTGGATAGAGGAGAACCTAAATGACTTTGATATAGTTGTGGGCAGCGGAAGTTTGCCCCCTGGTGTACCCACAGATTTTTACAGCATGGTTGGATCAATTGTTTTGGAAAATGGGAAAGAGTTTATCCTGGATACATCAGGTGATTTTCTTTCAGAAGGATTGAAAAACGGGGCCACATATATCAAGCCAAATCAGGAGGAATTTGAAGAGCTAAAGAAACAGAAAGAAGCTGATTCAATGGATGACCTTCTTGAGCAACTTTTTAGCCAGGGTGTTGAAAATGTTATCTATACTCTTGGAAGCGAGGAAACAAAGCTCATCAATAAAAATGGATCCACAAGCTTTAAACCTCCACAAATTGAAGTAAACAGTTCTATTGGAGCTGGAGATAGTTTTGTAGGAGGACTTGTGGCCGGATTAGTTACCGGTATGAGTACCAGGGATGCCGTGCTTTTTGGAATAGCCACAGCAGCAAGTACATTAAAAAGTTTTGGGACAGATCTATGTGAACTTGAGGATGTAAAATCGATTTACAAGGATCTTTCATCGACAAAAAAATCATAATTAGAAGGCTTTGCAAAACTCTGACCGTCATCCTGAACTTGATTCAGGATCTCCAGATACAGGCTATAAAGACGAATGGAGAATCTGAATCGAGTTCAGATTGACCAGTAACCACGGTTTTGCAAAGCCCTCAATTAGAACATTTGATATGTTAGCTCTTGACATTTGAAATTTAAGATACCCGTAACCTCATTTCGATTAATAAAAACGAATGAAAAAGTCTCCCCTAACAAGGGGAGATTTAGAGGGGTGTTCATTGGTTTTGCATATTACTGATGGACATCCCCCTGTTTCCCCCTTTTTTAAGGGGGACTATCAAGAATCTAACTTATGAATCGAACTCAGGTCCGTAGCTAAATTCGGCCTGGCAATCTCTTTTCACACTACATTCGTGAGATATACACTGGAAGGGGTTGGAGTCCCGTGATGTTAATTTCGGTGTATTTCAGTGAGTTAATAAAGATGGCTTGAGCGAAACAATTATTCTGGAGTGCGATAAACAGCCATCAAAAGAGGAAACAGGTGTAGAAATTTACGAGGGAAAAGCCGGTTTTATGAATGTGCTAATTGACAATCAGTCACGATAAAGAGTGCAACAGGGCAGGGATCTACTCGGAAACCTGATGTAATAATCACTATGATCCGGGCTGAATATATGAGCCGCCTCCTTTCCACGTGCCTTTTTCAAATACAAGCTTATAGATTTCACGATCATCTTCCCTTACGAAACTTACCTCTCCTTCTATCTGCTTGACAAGGGCATCCATGATACGCGCATCGAGGGATTGAGAATCATTAATATCAACATTTCCATTTTTTGACAGTGCGTTACTTTCCACGGAAATAGTTACATGCCCATTCTCAGTTGTTAATTGCATGTTGATAAACGGATTTTCAACTTCGTTGAACTCTTTGGCATTTGTATAAACAAGCATTTCATTACAGATCAACCCAACAGGAATGGCTTGGTTGATATTTAGTTCCAGCTCCTGGATCTCTTTTTGGTAATCTATCTCAGTATCATTCAGTTCGAAAATATGATTCAAAAACTTAACCTGTTCATTCAGATACCATTTAAAATCGATATTTGGTTCTTTTTCAACGCCTTTAAAATTCTCATAGATCAATGAAAGTGATTTAAGACGGGTTTTATAATGATAGAGGACATCATTTAGGTGTTTAGAATCCGAGTACATTAATTGCAACTCCAGGAGTGCAGACATCAGTGCAATATTGTTTTTTACACGGTGATGAACTTCAGCCAGTAGAATCTCTTTTTCTTCAAGAGCCTGTTTTATCCTGGCTTCATCTTCTTTTTGTTGCGTTACGTCTTCGAGAATTGCGATAAGATATTGAACATGATTATTCGCGTCATAAACGGCTGCCTTTGTTACTTTTCCCGTAAAGTACTCACCACTCTTGCGCCTGTACTTCTTTTCCATATTATAACTTGATATGACCCCATCTACGATATCCTGGTCTAATTGGCGGCCTTTACCAATATCATCGGAGTGAATAAAATCTTCAAAATTCAAATTTAAAAGTTCTGTTTTGCTGTAGCCGAGCAGTTTGCAGAGGGTTTTATTAACCAGTAACCACTTTTCGTTCGGTTTGTGATGGGCAATTCCGACCGGAGCGTGCTCAAATGTGGCTTTAAATTTGTTCTTCTCCTCTTTCGTCTCTTGAAACAAATTTTCTATCAGCAGGTTGCTTTGATAGATTAAAAAAAAGATTAAAACGCCGCTGGCAAGTACATAAAACCATCCTTTGTAAGATTGAACCCGGGTGATTGTATCGACATCATCAAACATTGTGAGAACGGCCTGGTCGGAATATTGAATCCACAGCGCCCCTACAATAATGTAGATAAGGGTTATGATGAACGGACTCCCTTTTATAATTCTTTTTAACTTATCCATATACTCAAGTAACTGATTGATTTTTATAAAGCAAGTTAATTTTCTGTTTAAATCAAAACTGCTTTTTAAAATCGATCTTTTTAAAAGATCTTAAAGCTGTTAATTTGAATAAATTTCATCAATAAACATATCCTCTATATGAAAGCAATTATTTACTTTTTCCTGTTATCTCCTTTGGCTTTCGGTCTTTTTGGATCGATAACAAGTACCAAACATGAGATGTCAGAATTTATGAATCAGGAAACTCCTCATTCCATCAGAGTGATGTCATTTAATCTTCGTTTGGATACACCAACCGACAGTTCAGATGCATGGCCTCATCGAAAAGAGATGGTTGCACGAACCATGCGATTTCACAAAGCTGATTTTGTGGGAATACAGGAGGGATTGCCGCATCAGCTGGAGCAACTGGATGAAATGCTGCCCTATTTTAACCGCATCGGTGTCGGTAGAAATACGCCAGATGATCCCGGAGAATATTCTGCCATATATTACAAGAAAGATCGGTTTGAACTGATTGAGAACGACACATTCTGGCTTTCGGAAACACCGAATGAAGTTGCAAGTGTAGGGTGGGATGCTGCATTGCCCCGAATTGTTACATGGGGAGAATTCAGAGACAGAGATACCGGCAACAATTTTTTTGTTTTCAATACTCACTTCGATCATAGAGGAAAAAAAGCCCGAAGAGAAAGTGCAGCGTTAATTGTAGATAAGATTTACGAGATTGCCGGAAACCAACCGGTTGTTCTTACCGGTGATTTTAATACCACTGAAAATGATCCGCCGTACAACGTTCTGACTGGATCAGAAGATGGTCAATCAACGGATCTTGAAGATGGATTTTATCATGCTCAACATGGACATCACGGGCCAACATCAACCTGGAATGGGTTTGAGGAAATTCTTCCGGACCGGCGGATCGACTTTATATTCACTAATTCTGGTTTTGATGTGCTAAACCACGCAATTTTAGCGGATCAATATGACGGGCGGTTTCCGTCTGATCATCTGCCGGTGGCTGCGGATATTAAATTTTCAGGGGAATAACGTCTACTCAAGAAAAGGGCACAAGCGGGACGCTTGCGCCATCAGGTGCTTCAAATTATTCTGGAAGGAGTGGATTAATAAGTGTAGAAATTGTTCAGGTTTGAATGAATAGGTACAGGGGGCACAAGCGAGGACGCTTGCGCCATCTACTAAAGCCATGCACTGTGCCTGATTTTTCAATAGCCTTCCGGATTTTTTTGCTGCCAGTTCCAGGCATCGCGGCACATCTCCTCTAATCCTCGATCGGCTTTCCAGTCCAGCTCACGTTCTGCTTTGGAAGGATCGGCATAACATGAGGCTGCATCACCATCTCGGCGGGGTGCTATTTCGTAGGGAATGGATACCTCGTTTACCTCTTCAAATGTTTTTACCAATTCTAAAACTGTGTACCCGCTTCCGGTACCGAGGTTATAGGTCACGAGGCCGGGATTCTCAGTAAGTTTTTCGAGGGCTTTCAAATGACCGACGGCAAGATCCACAACGTGAATATAATCTCGCTCTCCGGTTCCATCTCTTGTTGGGTAGTCATCTCCAAAAACGTTCAGTTTATCGCGTTTACCTACGGCTACTTGTGTAACGTAGGGCATTAAGTTGTTTGGAACTCCGCTGGGATCTTCACCAATCTGGCCGCTTTCGTGTGCTCCAACAGGATTGAAATACCGAAGAAGTGCCACATTCCATCCGGGGTTGGCGGCCTGGAGATCTTTTAAAAGGAACTCCGTGGTGAGTTTGGTTTGTCCGTAAGGATTTACAGCTCCGAGTGCAGAATCTTCAGTTAGTGGAGATTGGGAAGGATCACCATAAACGGTTGCTGAGGAGCTAAAAACAAAGTTATTTACACCGGTCTCCTGCATTACTTCACAAAGATTAATCGTGCCACTGATGTTATTTTTGTAGTATCGAAGCGGCTGTTTTACAGATTCCCCAACCGCTTTTAATGCAGCAAAATGGATGACAGCATCAAAAGAGTAGGCATTAAACACCTCACGAAGATCATTCTTATTCAAAAGATCTACCTGGTAAAAATCGATCTTTTTTGATGTTAACGATTCAACTCTTGAGATGGCCTCCAGTTTGCTGTTGCTGAGATTATCAACCACAACAACTTTATAATCTGCATTTAAAAGTTCTAATACGGTATGGCTGCCGATAAATCCTGCGCCTCCTGTTACAAGAATACTCTTCATTCTTAATTTTTTTATTCAATTAGATAATATCATATCTAAGATAAGTCCTAAATATGATAAGGAAAAAAGCTTCTGTATAATCAGGAAGGCATACTGATTTTAAACGTTGTTCCCCTGTTGAGCAAGCTTTGAACAGTGATTTTAGCTCCGTGCAGTTCCAATATTTTTTTAGCGATTGAAAGTCCTAATCCTGCACCTGAACTGTTTGAGCGGCTTTTGTCAACCTGGTAAAAACGGTCGAAAATATGGGGGATATCCGATTCAGGAATTCCTTTACCTGAATCACTAATCTCAAGGTTGATCTCTTTCCCATTTTGAACCAACTGAATGGTTACCGTTCCGCCTTCAGGTGTGTGCTTGATAGCATTGTCAATAAGATTGGTGAGGGCACGGTCGAGCAGACCGATATCTGCATAAACCTGTGCGTGCGGATTTTCGGGATAGATTGTCTTAATCTCGATATTTTTTTGTTGGGCAATGGGTTTAAACTGCTGTACAAGATCCTGCACCAGTTCCGCCAGGGTAATATGCTCAAGATTTGGGGTTACATTTTCGGCGTCAAGTTTAGAGAGGGCAAACAGGTCATCGATCATCCGGTTTAGCTTTTTGGTATTTGTGAGTACCGGTTCCAAATAGTTTTGCAGTTCTTCGCGCGAGAGCTCTTTTCCCTTCATCTGTATGGTTTCCAAATACCCCTGAATAGATGAAAGGGGATTACGCAGATCGTGAGAAACATTGGCAACCAGGTCTCTGCGAAGCTTATCGGCTTTCTTCATTTCGTTCATGCTTTCAAGAACGGTGTCGGCCATTTTGTTGAAACAACGAGAGAGATCGGTGATTTCATCATTACTCTTGATAGGAATTCGCTTATTCAATTGGCCCCGCTCAAACTCTTTCACAGTCTTTTTTATTATATCTAAGCGGCGGGTAAGCATTCGGAAGATGAAAAATCCAATAGCCAATCCAATCAAAAGAACTGTACCGATGAACATGAGAGAGCCTCGCAGAATATAACTGTCTTCAATCATGTCTGCGGTTTGTGTAAACTGACTCCCCTCCAGCACAACATAGATATAACAGTCTTCTTCCCCCATAATCGTAATATTGGCTGCGCTAAAGGGTTTCAGCAGGTCCGGGTTTTTGGGATCCATTCCAAGAATGGGCAGAGGTTCACCGGCAATAAATTGATCCAGAGGTTTTACATCCACCATTAGTGTTTCCGGTTCCTGCCCGTTGTTTTGTGCCTGTATAAAACTTTTAATCATACCCTGGCGGTTGAGTAGATAAAAATCGAACTGGGGATTGGCTCCGCTAAGCTCACGTAGTTTTCGGGCTATTGCTTGTTCATCAAAATTATCATCCACAATGGGCTGAAACTCCGTTACAAGTCGTTTGGCGAGATCTCTGTTGGTTTTTTGAATAGATTCCTGGATAATGCGAGATGAGGCCCGGATACTTGTGTACGCCACAAGAGCTCCGAACAGAATCATAATTACCGAAAAAATGGCAATAAGTTTAAAGTAGAATCTACGCATTGTCTTGGCTGTCTGCAGGATCTGTAAACCGGTAGCCAACTCCCCAAACCGTTTTAATGAAGTGAGGATTAGAAGGGTCGCTTTCAATTTTACTCCGCAACCGATTGATGTGTGAATTTACGGTATGGCTGTATCCTTCGTAGCTATATCCCCACACTATATTAAGAAGTTGTTCGCGGCTATAAGCCTTGCCCGGGTTGGAGCTAAACAGAAGTAACAGGTCGTACTCCTTACTGGTTAGTTCAATGCTTTTTCCAGAAAGTGTTACTTTTCGTTTATCAGGATAGATTTCAAGGTGATCATAAACCAGTTTATCCGGTAAATTACCCTCCTGTTCCCGATCTACCTTAATGCGCCGGAAGATCGCTTTTACCCGGGCTGTTAATTCCCGAACACTGAACGGTTTAGTCATATAATCATCAGCCCCGAGTTCCAGCCCAAGAATTGTGTCAACTTCTTCGGTTTTCGCGGTGAGCATCATAATGGGTATCTTTCGATTCTCTTTTCTGATTCGTTTGCATACTTCAAAACCATCCAATTTGGGAAGCATGATATCGAGAATTACAAGCGAGGGATCTTTTTCTTCAAATAGCTTCAGTGCTTCAAGACCATCTCCTGCCGTATATATTTTGTAGCCCTGATCCTCAAGATTAATTTTTATGAGTTTTACCAGGTCACGGTCGTCTTCAACAATCAGTATAGAGTTGGAACTGTCTTTCATAGACATTTTTTTCAAATTAAGAGGAAAAAATCCCCTGTTTATCAACTGCTTTCATCACAGAAAGGTAACATCTGTTATTCCAGTTGCTTTAATTCCTTGAGGAGTTGAGTGCAGAATTTATTCATATTATCAGCCAGATTTTTAATCTCCTCATCAGAGGCATCTTCTTCGAGCATAATTTTAGATGTCTCATACATTGTGATGACTGGATCCAGTTTCATCATTTGGGCAACGGGTTTAATTTTGTGGCCGGCTTTACGGAGGCTCTCCATATCCCGAGTTTTTAAAGATTTTGCAAATTTATCTTTAAACTCGGTGAATGATTCAACGGACGCTGAAGCAAATTCGCTAACGTAATCCTCATCACCATATAAAAGATCAACGATTACCTGTTTATCAACAATTGGTTCTTGAATATCCATAAGTTATCTGTTTACAGGTTTTGTAATTCCGTGTGGTGTAGGTTGTCCATTTTCATCCAGATGAACAAATACAATTTTATCAATCCGAATGATCGGTTTACGCGTGAACTTATGCCGAACTTCGCATTTTACTGTGATAGATGTTGTTCCGAGAGAAACCGTCTCCATTCCAATCTCAATGATATCTCCAAGTTTAGCTGAGCTTACAAAATCGATTTCAGACATAAATTTTGTCGCTATATTCCCCTTTCCCAGCTGGCATATAACATAAATGGCAGCCTCCTCATCAACCCAGGCCAGTACAGATCCTCCAAAAAGAGTGCCATGAGCATTCAGATCCTGTGGTTTGATGAGCTTCCTGCTAAAAAATCGCATTTTTGGAAAATTATTTTCCATGAAAAGCCAGTTTTAAAGTTTTAATTTCTCAGGATTTATAAATAATTGCGCTTTAAATCAAATAGTCACTTCAAGATAGCGTGTTTACATCTTTTCTGATAATATTTTCATGAGAGAATTAGCCTCAAACAACAAGTTGTTTCTATTTATTAATACTTCATTAATATTTAGATAATAAGGAATAGATATGTTGTAATCAGTAACTCCAAAGCGTACTATCGACAATCATATAACGGCAAAAAAAGCTCACTTGATTGGGAGCTTTTTTTATTTCAAAACCGGATGTTACGACCAGGGCCGGATATCGAGATAGAGTTTTCCCTTAAATCCTTTTTTAGATGATAATGGAATATAAACACCTTTCTGGTCAGTGAGCACATCTTTGCCAAGTTTTTCGCCCCACTGTTCATCAGTTGGTATATACCGGATGTTCCATCCGTCATCGGTAATGGTAGCTCGCACGGTTAATTTATCGCGATAGAGATTCTCTTCGGGAATCCGTTCTTCAAGGAAAAGAATTTTATTGATTCTGTACTCCGTAGTTCTAACCACAATGTCGATTGTGAATACAAGTGTTCGTCCGTGTGTAATTTTGTTGCTGTCCAGGAAAACCGAGAACAAAACAGGCAGCCTTGGTTTGTTCCGTCCAACATTTTCGGGGCGCAGAAGTTCATCAAATGTTCGAAAAACAGCGGAACTGTGATCTATTTTACGTTCGGTAAGTTTGTATGTAAACGATCCTCGCGGTGCAACGGTAGCCTCAAAAAAGTAGGAAGCTTTGATATCTTTGTCTTCTTCATACGCCTTTTGAACAGAAGGAGGCAACGGCAGTGCAATAGGTTCTAAAACTCCTTTCACTCTTGTGTTTCCAAACAGAAATCGAACCAGGTTCTGGTATCCTTCTTCAGAATTTACCATTCCAAAGTGGCCGCTGTGGCTGTGATGGGTATAAGCTCTCGGCGATTTATCGACTGTTGCATTTTTTATTTTAACGAGTCCGTCACTCATAGGCCCGACGGCGTATTTGGCGGCGTTATAATCTTTGTGATTTGTACCTACCAGGCAGAAAAACCGGGCTGGATCAAATTTTCCATCCAGCGAGTTAACCTGTACCGAATCTCTGTTAAGATCCAGGTAAGACGCCATCTTATCCCGGTTAAAGTTGTTCATATCCCAAATTCCCAGGAAACCGGGAACGTTTGCTCCGGCAACCTCTATCCCGTTATGCGGAGTGCCGTAGGTAAATACCTTATCTACCAAATGCTTTACATTTTTATTGCTTACATTGTCGTTTTGCAGCAAACAGCGGCAGATCAATCCTCCCATGGAATGTGCCACCAGGTAGACTTTAAATTTATTGTGAGCCTCTTGATCGTCTCCGCAGACCAGGTTTTTGGTTTTCTCAATCAGTTTGCCCAGGGCTTTGGCAGCATCAATAACTGATGGTACTTTTCCTGCACCAATTTCTTCAGAAGCAACATCGTAATACCGGTGAATAATGATACTTTTAGCCGGAATGGTGTCTTCAATTTCTGTTCCATTCATATAATTATCGGCGTATTCGTAATCTTTCATCAAGCGCACAAGAGACGATTCAAATATGTGTTTCTTGATTTTACCATCCCACTCCTGGCGGATTTTGGTGGATCCGAGATTGAAACCCATATATGGCGTTGCAACAGTATCTTCAATCTCAGATTGCCTCATAGCATAACCGCGTACATAAATAATAGGATAGAAAGGAGGATTGATAGCTGGCATAGATATCTCCTGAATTTTAAATGAATATTATCAACAGTTAAATAAATAAATGAAAAACAGTAATGATTTACTATTTTTGATCGCAGAAAAGAATATTAATTCATTAAATTTTCTCAAAATTCAACTTGAGTCCTGGTAGTATTATTGGGATTTTTTCGCATTTGGGGTTTAGAAATAGTATCTGAATAAAAGCAATATACGGTGCCAGATTTGATTACAGTTGTTGGTATAATTTTTATTGCCGGGTGCAATTACGTTGCAACCGGATGGTTCATCAAGTATGCTCAAAAACATAACATTACGGATGTACCAACGAAGCGAAGTTCCCATAGTACGCCAACACCAAGGGGAGGAGGTATTGGCTTTGTCCTTACATCAATCATCGCATTTGTTCTTTATTTTGCATGGCAAGGCCTGCTTACCTCGAGTGCATATCTTTCCTTAATTGCAACAACAATAGTGATTTCATTACTGGGCTGGTTTGATGATAGAATTAATCTTTCTCAATCCATTCGATTAGTCACACAAGTGGCGGCTGCTTCTTTAATTCTATTCTTTGTGGGCACACTTGATTCGTTTTCTTTACCATACGTGTCTGAATTTTCATTGGGAATTTTTAGCCCGTTTCTTGGGATTTTGTGGATAACCGGTGTTACGAATATCTACAATTTTATGGATGGGGTTGACGGGATAGCTACAGCCCAGGCGCTCACCGCCTCTGGAGGCTGGATGATTTTTGCTTTTTTTTGGGGTGAACCCACTCTCTTTACACTTAACCTGATTGTATTTGCAACTGTATTGGTTTTTCTAATATACAATTGGGCACCTGCCAAAATATTTATGGGCGATGTAGGTAGTCTTTTCCTGGGTTTCTTTTTTGCTGTGATGCCCTTTGTTGCGGCATCAGTTTCTAAGGAGATCACTATTGCCACAAGTCTGTGGATTGGAGCATTGCTTTTATGGCCCTTTCTGTTTGATAGTTCATCAACCCTGGTTCGGCGAATGATAAAAGGTGAGAATATTTTTAAACCTCATCGTTCTCATCTTTATCAGCGATTAAATATAGCAGGTTGGCCGCATTCAAAAATTTCAACTCTGTACCTGGCTTTTGCTCTAATTTGTTTGATGATCTCACTGTTGTATTACCATGAAAATGATGCAGTTCAAATTTCTCTTCTGCTCTTGTTACTGCTTATGTCATTTTTATATTTGACGGGAGTTCATTTTGTAGAGAAAAATAAGCAACAGTAAATATCAACAAAGTTTATTCCACTACTGCACGCCATAGTGCTGTTGACTGGTGTTATCTGAGGCAATTAGATTTTAGAACAATCAGAGAGGTTCACATGCTGTTGGAGTACCCACCGCACAGTAAAACAGCTATCTGTTGGCTTCTTTAAAGCTATTTATAAAAAGGCTGTGCAGAAGCAATCATTTGTTTTCGACTTCATTCGTCGTACCTCCTCATCGCGATCAAACTGACGTTCTATTGAGCGCCCCGAAGGGATCACTTTGTGGCAGCGGAGCGAAGTCGAAATATGTCTGGTATTTCAAAACCCTCTCAATAAAACATGAGCGGTAATTATAAAATGAAGCTATACATATACATTGATAGTAATTAAATTCTATTTCGGACAGAAAAATTACGGATAATACAACTTATAGGATATATATCAGTAATTTTTAATTGACTAATAATTACTATATTAATCGGATAGTTAGAGAGTTTTAAAATAGTAGACTTGGTATTATTTACATATAAGGTTTAAACCTTGAAAATGGCAATATTGAAGAAATATACAAGCCGTGTCTTTTTTTTCATTGCAGGAGATGCGATCGCCATACTGCTGTCTTCTTTCATATCGATATATATTTTAAGGTCTGTAGCCAGTTTTTCGGTTGAACTACCTATCCTGTTTATAGCCGCTTATTTAGTACTTTCTCTCCTTTTTCTTGGCCTGTTTAAGATGTATAAGGTAAGCTGGCGTTTTACCAGTCTTCGTGAATTGTTAATGATTATTAGTGCTTTGACAATTTCCGCTATTTTATACGCCGGGTTTTTAGTGGTCATAGGACAGGCCAACAATATACAGCTCTCTTTACTTGCAATAACCCATCTGCAAAGCATACTCTATATTGGTGCTTTCCGAATAAGTAAACGTTTAAATCTTGAAATTTTTCAAAATCAACATCACGAAAAAAGAGCCATTGTATTCGGAGCGGGTAATGCGGGTGATCAGATCATGCGGGATATAAAACGGCATACACACTGGAATTTAAATATTATTGCTGTATTCGATGATGCTGAGAAATTACATGGTCTTTCCATGCATGGGGTTCCAATTAAAGGCGACAGAAATAAAATGATTCAATTTCTGCGATATACAGATATCGATGAGTTGATTATTGCTATACCGTCTCTCCCAAAGCATGATCTGAAATCGGTCATCAAGAGAATAAAAAACGTAAAACCGAACTTAAAGGTAAAAGTACTGCCATCCTTTCACCTTCTTTCAGATGATCCGGTAGGGGTTAAAAATATTCGCGAAATCAGTATTGATGATATTCTTGGCCGCGAACCTGCAAAAATTGATATGGATTCAATTCGCAGCAGTATTGAAGGAAAAACAGTTTTAATAACTGGTGCCGGAGGTTCGATAGGCCGGGAAATTGTCAGGCAGTGTGTAAGTTTAAATGTTGGTAAACTCATTGCTCTTGATATTGATGAAACCGAAGTGTTTCATATACAGAAAGAGTTTGAAGATGGAGAGGTAAATCTTGTACCATATGTTGCAAATATTATGGATGAAGATAAAATGAACCGGCTTTTAAAGAAGGAAAAGCCTCATATTATCTTTCATGCAGCTGCTTATAAGCATGTGCCCATGATGGAAGATTTTCCGGAAGAAGCTATTAAAGTAAATGTGAAAGGTACAGATGTTCTTGCACGCCTCTCTTGTACCCATGATGTAGATAAATTTGTACTGATTTCAACGGATAAAGCTGTAAACCCAACTAATGTAATGGGGGCAACTAAACGGATTGCCGAGGAGATCTGTCTTGATCATAACGATCTTTGTATTACTAAATTTATATCGGTTCGTTTTGGTAATGTATTGGGATCCCGGGGTTCTGTAGTACCGATTTTTATCGATCAAATTCAAAATGGGGGCCCTGTTACAATTACACATCCTGAGGTAAAACGATATTTTATGACAATTCCTGAAGCAGTATTATTAGTAATGCAGGCAGGAGAGATGGGTAAAGGAGGCGAAGTTTTTGTATTGGATATGGGTGAACCCGTTAAGATTTTAGATATGGCTAAACAACTCATTCAGCTTCATGGCTTAGAGCCTGAAAAAGACATTCCGATTGAGTTTATTGGTTTACGACCCGGCGAAAAAATGTTTGAAGAACTGCTGAAGGCTGAAGAGGGGGTTGAAAATACTTCTCACGAGTTAATTCACAAGGCTATTTGCAGGAAAGATGTAAATAATGATGAACTCACAATGGTAATTTCTCAAATGGTGGAAAGTATTGAGAACGGAAATATGGATTCACTTCGCAATCATATCAAAAAAATTGTTCCTACGTACTCCTACAAAGACTCGTATAAAACTCTCAATAATGAACGCGACTCTTTGAAGAATTATACCAATTAGTGATCCAGTTTTTTGACTAAAATTCGGCATTTATAAATAAACTTATTCATCTGGTGCTATTTTCATTTCTCAATTCGGTGAGGAGTCTTATATTCCATGCTTGCAATAGATAATATTCATAATAAAAATACATGAACATCAAACAGTTACTGCAAAAAATTCAAAATAGAGAGTTTAAAGTTGGAATTATCGGTCTTGGTTATGTTGGGTTACCACTGATGTGGACTTTCCACGACAATGGAATGCCTGTTATTGGGTACGATATTGATGAGTACAAAGTGAAATGCATTGAAGAGGGTACACCTTACATCAAACATCTCGGAAAAGATAAAATGCAGGTATTAGCTGAATCAGACAGGTCTTCTGCTACTGCAGATTTCTCTCGATTAGAGGAAGCTGATGCACTTCTGATGTGTGTACCTACCCCGCTGAATACTCACAGAGAGCCGGAGATGAGATTTGTTGTGGAAACGGCCAGGGTTATCGCAAAAAATTTAAGGAAAAACCAGTTGGTAATCCTTGAGTCTACAACATGGCCGGGTACTACCCAGGAATTAATTATCCCGATTCTGGAAGAAGAAAGCGGCTTAACTTCGGGGGAAGATTTTTATGTAGCGTACAGCCCGGAGCGCGAAGATCCCGGAAATGCAGAGTTTAATACGTCCAAGATTCCTAAAGTTGTGGGCGGACATGGACAGGAAGCAGTAGAACTTGCCTGCGAACTCTACAATACATCCATTGTGGAAACAGTGCCCGTAAGCGATACAAAAACAGCCGAAGCGGTAAAATTAACTGAAAATATATTTCGTTCAGTTAACATTGCGTTGGTAAATGAATTAAAAGTGATTTATAAAGAGATGGGTATCGATGTCCATGAAGTGTTGGATGCGGCTGAAACCAAACCCTTTGGATTTATGAAGTTTACTCCGGGACCTGGTTTGGGAGGACATTGTATTCCAATCGATCCATTTTATTTAACGTGGAAAGCAAGGCAGTTTGAGCAAAATACGCGATTTATTGAGCTGGCCGGTGAGATTAACACCGAGATGCCAAATTATGTAGTAAACAGAACACTTCAGGCACTCAACTCTCATAAAAAAGCTGTAAACGGCAGCAAAGTTTTGATTCTTGGTTTAGCCTACAAACCCAACGTGGATGATGATAGAGAATCACCCAGTTATAAACTGATGGATCTATTCTCTTCAATGGGTGCAGACGTGAATTACTACGATCCCTATGTGCCTGTAATCAAAGAATCCAGGGAACATGCGCACTGGGCGGGTACCAAATCCGTGGAATGGAATAAAGATACCATACAACAGTATGATGTGGTTGTTATTTCAACAAATCACGATGAGATAGATTACCATGAATTATCTGAATGGAACGACCTGATTGTGGATACCCGTAACTCCATGAAGCATATATCATCTAAAAACGGGCATGTTTGGAAAGCTTAACGGGCTTGGGGAAACAAAAAAATATTACATAGCATAACCTTTAATAAAAAACGGTTATACAATTCTCTTCTTGATTTTAAATTTTAAACAACATTAGAAAATGAAAGTTCTTATCACCGGCACGGCTGGTTTTATCGGGTTTCACTTAACAAAGCGTTTGCTTGAGGAAAACTTTGAAATAGTGGGCCTGGATAATATAAACGACTATTATGATGTGAAGCTGAAAAAAGACCGACTGAAAGAAACAGGTATTGATGAGATCAGCGAAGATAATCTTGTAACAAGTTCATCAAACAGCAATTATCGTTTCATCAAAACAGATCTTGGAAATAAAGAAGTTGTAGAACAGCTTTTCGAGTCAGAACAATTCGATATAGTTATTAACTTAGCGGCTCAGGCGGGCGTTCGTTATAGCCTTGAGAATCCACACTCATATATAGAAAGTAATATAGTCGGTTTTTTAAATATCCTTGAAGGATGTCGCCATACGAATGTATCTCATCTGTTGTATGCTTCATCAAGTTCAGTATATGGATCAAACAAAGAGATGCCTTTCAAAACATCAGACAATGTAGATCATCCGGTGAGTTTATATGCTGCAAGTAAAAAGTCTGATGAATTGATGGCCCATGCATATTCTCATCTGTATGGCATTCCAACAACGGGGCTTCGCTTTTTTACCGTTTATGGCCCATGGGGACGGCCCGATATGGCACTGTTCCTGTTTACAAAAGCGATGTTGGAAGGACATCCAATTAAGGTATTTAATCACGGTAATATGGCTCGCGATTTTACTTATGTTGATGATATTGTTGAGGGAATGAAAAGATTAATTCTAAAAGCGCCTTCTGAATCTTCAGGTCAGCTAACTGCTCCTTACCAGCTTTTTAATATTGGGTATGGCAGTCCTGTCAATCTCATGGACTTTATCAATGAAATTGAAGAAAACCTGGGAATTGAAGCTGAAAAGAACATGATGGACATACAACCCGGCGATGTTCCTAAAACATGGGCAGATGTGGAACCTCTTAACAATTTAACAGGATTTCGTCCACAAGTAACTGTAAAAGAGGGAGTTAAAAAATTTATAAATTGGTATAAAAAATACTATACTGATTAACAATGATCTAAAAATTGTTGGGACAAAACAGGTGGAAAAGCTTTAGTTATAAAGATTGTAAGAATAGCAGATATAGCTGAGCATTAAATCGATAAGATAAATAGAATAGAATTTTTGTAAATTCTTAATTTTATTTGTCTTGATGTGAAATAAGCTTTAGTGTTTTTTCTTCTTAAGGAATAATTAACTGTTGGTAATGTTAAAAAGAATTATTGATCACAGAGATTTTTGGAAGTTCTTTATAGAGCTTGGTGTTTGGAGTTCTATTACAATCGTAGCATTTACGCTCCGTCTTGATGGAGATTTTAATGGATATGTTGATGAAATTTTAGGAGCAACGGTTGTACTTTCATTAATAAAAGCTTTTTCTATTTATTGGTTTGGAACGTTCCGGCAATCTTGGAGGAATACAGGATTTCGGGATCTTTTTTCCCTTTTAAAGTCTATTTCATTTGTCACTGGCATTTTTCTTGTTTCAACAATTTTACTTCGTGAGTCCGTTGTTATTCCATATTCTGTTCCTGTTATAGAATACTTTTTATCACTCTTGCTGCTGTCCGGTATGAGAGTGGGCACTCGTTTTTATCTTGTGTATTGGAATCCAACGTATGTTCGGGCTAAAACCAAAAATAAACACAGAGTACTAATTGCCGGTGCTGGAGAGAGTGGTAATATGGCTGCCCGCGAAATGTTACGCCACCCCCAGGCCGGAATGTATCCTGTTGCTTTTTTAGATGATGACAGATCGAAGCACGAACAAAAATTTCTTGGAATTCCGGTTGTTGGCACCATTGATGAAATGGATGAAGCGGTCAAACAGTTTAAAATTGATGAAATTTTGATAGCTATGCCTTCTGAATCTGGTGATGTGATTCGGAGAGTTGTTGAGCAGGCAAGAAAGACGGATGCCAAATATAGAATAATTCCAAGCATATACGACCTGATTAGCGGTAAAGTAACTATCAATCAGATACGGGATGTGGATGTAGAAGACCTGCTTCGCAGAAAACCGGTTGAACTGAATACCAAGCTGATCAGAAAATATACGGAAGACAAAACTATTCTCGTGACGGGGGCCGGTGGATCCATTGGTTCAGAAATTGTTCGCCAACTCTCAAGATTCAAACCTCGCAAGGTTGTACTTTTGGGTCGCGGTGAAAATAGTATTCACCGGTTGATAAATCATATTGACTATCAGTTTAGCGACCTTAGTTATGCTACTGAGATAGGAGATGTTAGGGATAAGCAAACTCTTGAACGGATTTTTAAAAAATATAAACCGCAAGTTGTTTTTCATACAGCCGCTCATAAACATGTTCCGCTTATGGAAGCTAATCCCGAGCAAGCGATATTTAATAATGTATGCGGAACAAGGAACTTAGTTCAGGTTTCTCTTGATTTTAAAATAACGCACTTTGTTAATATTTCTACAGATAAGGCCGTAAATCCCACCTCTGTGATGGGAGCTACCAAAAGGATATCGGAGCAGATTGTGCAGTGGGGTTCAAATCAAACAACTAACGGAGAAGTTTTTGTATCTGTTAGATTTGGAAATGTACTGGGCAGCCGGGGAAGTGTTATTCCCAAATTTAAAGAACAGATTAAACGTGGCGGCCCGATCTCCATTACGCATCCGGATATGGTGCGCTATTTTATGACGATTCCCGAGGCATCACAACTTGTAATGCAGGCCGGGGCATTAAATATGAACGGTTCTGTATTCGTGTTGGATATGGGGGAGCCGGTAAACATAGAAACAATGGCAAGGGATTTAATAACACTATCGGGTTTTGAACCGGATAAAGATATTAAAATTGAATATATAGGGATGCGGCCGGGTGAAAAGCTTTACGAAGAACTTTTAACGGCTGAAGAAGGAACTGATATGACACAGCATGAAAAAATTTATGTAGCAAAAAGCAATGATGTAAAAAGTGATATTTCAAATAAGCTTGATCATCTGGAGCAGGTAGCAGCCGGTGGTAATCACGAACAGATTAAGCAAGCAATTAAAGATATTGTACCTACATATCAATTCAAGTCAAAAGAACTCCTCAATTACAAAGCTTAGATTTACGTACATTTTCGTAAATTTAGTAAGAATTCAATCATTTCTATATTACCTGAAATATTAAAGTAATTTTGTCTCGTTGTGTCAGATTATAACAAAAATGAGCCGGACCGCCCTGAGGAGGGAAGTATAGAAAAAAAGGGTAAAAAACAGTTAGAGAAAAGCTCATTAAAAGAAGAATACAGGCTTATCCCTGTTTCGGAAGAGGGATACCAAGACCGCGAGGACGAAGTATTTATTGACCTTGTAGGTATTGCTAAAGATCTATGGGTTAATAAGGGTACAATACTCAGCTCTGTAATTATTGTATTTGCTTTAGGAATAATTATATACCTGGGTAGTAATCCAATGTATTATTCAGAGGCTCAATTGATGCCACAATCCACTTCAAATCAATCTCAATTAGGTCAATTATTTCAACAATACGGTAACTTTTTTGGCATTCAAAGAGAGGCTGAAGAAAATGATATCCAGGTCACCATGTATCCTCATATTGTTGAGAGTCTGAATTTTCAAATTGAATTGATGCAGCATGAAGTCTATTTCAGCACATTAGACAGCACCCTAACGGTTTTCGATTACTTTAATGAATATTACAGACCCAGTTTAGTAGACAGGACGGTAGATTTTATTTGGAATTACACAATTGCACTACCGGTTACAATTTGGGATGGAACAAGGTCATTTTTTTCTAAAGAAACCTCAGAACGCCCTGAAATTGACTTTTCTCAGTTCGATGAATTTGATGCGCCAAAACAATTAGATAATCGTATCAGAAAAGTATCAACTACTGCAGGAGAGTTGATAACGATCTCCAGGGAGCCACAAACAGGGTTTGTTAATATTGGGGTTTCGCTACCTGATCCACAAGCCTCAACAGAAATGGTGATGTTAGTTAAGGAACTGTTGCAGGAGTATGTAACTGATTTCCGAACTGAGAAGGCAATAAATAATTTAGAATTTATAGAAGAACAGTATGAAGAAGCAAAACAATTGTTCCAAATCCGTCAGGATTCATTAGCAGCTTTTCAGGATCGGAATGTAAATCTTAATTTACAAAGTGTAGCTGTGGTGGAGCAACGTCTTCAGTCTGAGTATGATTTAGCGTTCAGCCTTTATAACACATTAGCCCGAAGACTACAGGAAGCAAAGATTCAGGTGCAGGAAGAAACACCTGTCTTCAGGGTTCATGAGCCTGCTGTGATACCGGGGAGTCCATCTGAACCAGACCCTTTAAGAATTTTAGGTGGTTCATTATTTGCAGGCCTGTTTTTGGGGATTGTTATGATCTATCTGAGACGATGGGTATCCTACTTTTGGAATGAATTTAAAAATAAAGATCCTAAACCTTACCTAAGCTGAGTTTGAAGTTTTTTGAGAGTATAGCGTATTATTTTGGCGTCTATAAAGATTTTATAGGGAAAAGACTCTACATTGTATTTGCTCTAACGGCCACTGCTGCACTAACCGAGGCTTTCGGAATTACGTTAATCTTACCTTTGATTGAAGCGGCTGACGCCGGAGATGGCGGACTTGGCGGCCGTGGTGGTGTTGCGTTACAGTTTTTGCATGCAATTCTTGAATTTATGGGAATCCAAAACTCAATTGTTGGTATTCTCATTTTTATTGGCGTGATATTTATAGGCAAGGGTTTTTTGAAATTCCTGGAGGGTGGATATGCCAGTTATCTTCGTGCCCAATTGATGAAAGAGATCAAGGGGAAGATGTTTAATTCCTACCGGTTTATGGATTATAAATATTATGCTGATAATAATACCGGTCATTTTATCAATGTGATTAACGGACAAATCAATAATTTTATACGAACATTTGATACATTTACCCGTTTTCTCACAATGATTATTATTACGGCATCGTACCTGTCAATTGCATTTTTACTGGCATGGAGATTCGCCCTAATGGCCATAGGCATAGGTTTTCTGCTTCTGTTTCTCTTCAGATATTTAAATAAATACGTTCAGAATCTCTCCAGGAAAACCTCTAAAGAAGAAAGTCTTCTGAATAAGTTTTTGGTTCAAACTATTCAGTCATTTAAATATCTGTCATCCACAAATCAGATGCAGTATTTGAAAGGCGGTGTAATGTCGAGTATTGAAAGACTGGCTCAGTATATGTTTCGGCAAGGAGCTGCAAGTGCATTTACAAAGGCTATACGGGAACCTGTTTCTGTTATATTTCTGCTTTTTGTAATTATTGTTCAAGTGGTGGTATTCGACGCCCCGATAGCCCCGATATTTGTTGCCCTGTTACTCTTTCACAGAGGAATGCAACACATGATTGGAATCCAGGATGACTGGCAAAAAACAATGGAAAAAATCGGATCACTTGAGATGGTTGTGAACGAGTTTGAGATTTTGGAACATCACCGCGAACAAAGTGGTTCTCGTTCTGTTGGTCAGCTTTCGGATGGAATCGAGTTGCATGATGTTAAATTCCGCTACGATGACAGTGACGAGAATATTCTTAAGTCTGTAAATATTGAGATTCCGATCAATAACATGATCGCCTTTGTGGGAGAATCCGGTGCTGGCAAATCAACGCTGATTGACACTTTAACCCTTCTTTTAAAACCCCAGAGTGGTAAAATTTACATTGATGGTATTGATTCTTCAGAGATTGAAGTTGGTTCATGGAGATCACAAATTGGATATGTTTCTCAGGAAACGGTTGTTTTTGATGATACCGTAGCTAACAATATCTGCTTATGGAAAGGGGATTATGAAAATGATCCCGGCGTAAGAAAACGTGTGGAAGAAGCAGCCAAAAGAGCTTATGCCGATCAGTTTATCCGGGATATGAATGATGGATACCAAACAGTTGTGGGCGATCGGGGAGTACGTTTGTCCGGCGGTCAGCGCCAGCGACTTTTCATCGCACGCGAACTTTATAAAAATCCTAATCTGCTTATTCTTGATGAGGCTACAAGTTCTCTGGATACAGAATCCGAGCGATATATTCAAAAAAGTATCGATGCTCTGAAAGGCTCAATGACAGTGGTAATTATTGCACATCGATTGTCTACTATCAAAAACTCAGACTTGATTTATGTACTGGAAAAAGGACGTATTATTGAAAGCGGAACATACGATGAGCTTTCGCTAAATAGTGATTCCCGTTTTGCCCAGATGGTTGCAATTCAAAGCCTGTAGTTTGCAAATAGGTGATTGCTGCAATACATTTCACTTCTCAATTAAACAGAGGGTAGAATGACTCCAAATCTGGCAATTGTATTACCTGCCTACAAATCTGAATTTTTACAGAAAACGCTTCAAAGCATCTGCAATCAGACGGATCAGCGATTTATACTATACATTTTTGATGACGCCAGTCCACATAATATCGAACAGATTACTCAACAAGTATCTTTTGATTGTAAAGTTAAATTCAAACGGTTTAAAAGAAATCTTGGAAAGAGATCACTCACTCAGCAGTGGGAGCGATGCATTGGAGAGACAGCAGAGGAAGACTGGATCTGGCTTTTTTCTGATGATGATATTATGACACCAGATTGTGTGGAATCTTTTTATAAAACCGTTAATGTAAATCCGGGATTTTCGGCCTATCGGTTCAATACAAAAAAAGTATCAGTAAACGGAAAAGTTATTAAAGAGAACGAATTCCCGGAGATACTTGACGGGGCTGAATTCCTGAATAATAAGTTGTCCTACAAAGAGGAAAGCTATATTGTTGAGTATGTTTTTTCACGGAGAGCATATCAAGAGATAGATGGATTTCCTGACTTACCGCTTGCGTGGACGGCCGACGATCTTTTTTGCCTGAAACTCGCCCAACACGGAGGTATCTGCTCCATTAAGGGGGGATCTGTCCATTGGCGCTATAGTGATTCAAATATATCAGGTAGAAAGAATCGAAAAAATGCACTTTTGAAGGTGAATGCGGCTTTAGAATTTGTAGATTGGATCATGGAAAAGCCTAACATTACACAAAAACTCAAGCCCCGTGAATTGCCGATTACATGGTATATTCGTCAAATTCGCTCGATGCTGGATCAGTTGACGCTTATAGATCAGTTGAAAGCGGTGCAATCTGTATCACATCATGATAAAGGTGCATGGATACATTATTTTCGAATGAAAAAAAACAGAAGTAAAATATACGGATGGCTGAAAAAATTCTCATCATAAGTCCGGTTCCACTTTTTCCGGGTCATGCGGGTAATCGCGAAAGAATTCGGGCGATCTGTTACGAGCTGATGTCCAGTGGATACCAACTCGATTTTTTTTATACAGGATTCCATCAAGAAATTTCGAATGATCATCAAACCTTTTTTAACGGTACAGTTTTAGAACATGCTCTGACGGATGAAAAAGTAAAATGGATTAAAAATCCGCTGTATAGAATGAGAGAAATTCTTCAGGGTATCAGGATAAAAACAGACCGATGGTTGAGATATCTCAAAGATGGAGCGAAATCTGCTCGATTTAACCGGAGCTTGAAGGAGTACAGAAATTTCGGGAAGCTAATTCTCCTGGAGAATCAAATACATAGTGATTCATATAAAGCTGTAGTTGTAAACTATGCCCCTTACTCCTTCTACTTTGATCTTTTTGACAAAGAAACTATCAAAATTATCGATACACATGATCGGTTAACGGATCGTTTTAAACTGTTTTCAGAAAACAACCAAGCTCCGGCAGACTGGCACAGTCTTCAAAAAAAGGATGAGAAAAAAGTTCTTGCAAAAGCAGATGTAGTGTGGGCAATTACGGAGCAGGAAAAATATTTTTTTGAGGAGTTGCTCGCCGCAGACTCAGTACAAGTTTATTTATTAAAACATCTGATTTCCTACAGCCAAACAGAAAATCGTGAATCGGTCAATACTATTATTATGATCGGTTCATCAAATCGACTGAATATCAGAGGTTTGACATGGTTTTTAGAGCAGGTTTGGAAAAAAATTACACACTACGAATTTGATCTGAAATTCCTGGTAGCCGGGTCGATTTGTGAGGCCGTAGATGCGTCTATATTGGATGAAAATGTTGAACTTTATGGAAGGTTTGATTCAACCGACGAAATTTATTCTAAAGGAGATCTTTTCATCAACCCGATGCAGGAGGGTACAGGTTTAAAAATCAAAACTTTTGAAGCACTTGCCAATGGTAAATTTGTACTTTCAACGGAAGCCGGCGCTACGGGATTACAAGAACTGATTGGCCATGCGTTGATCTGTACAAATAATCCTGCTGTCTGGATTTCTGAGATTAAAGATTTTTTTGAAAAGGGAACTAAAAAGGAAGAAAAGTTAGAGCAAACAAAAAAAATTATCTCAAAAATCTACAGGGATAATTTAAATGTGATTAGCAAATCGTTGAACATCAAAAAAGGAAGCTAAGTGTTTGTGACACAATTGGTATCTTTTTCTACCTTAAAGAGCAATCAATTACGAAACCCGATATATCATTCATGAAAATATTGATTCCACAGCATGTAAGAACAAGCGGAAAAGCAAATCCCTATCTGTTCTTGCTGATGAGAGAGCTGCATAAATTAAATAAGATTACCGAAATACAGCACGGATATGGCTGGTTATATGAACCCGGTTTGTGGGATATTATTCACTTGCATTGGCCCGAGTATTTAGTAAAATCACAACTCACTGATATGACGAGGATCGATTTGCTGCAAGAAAAGCATTTTAAAAAAGTCACTGACTCTATTGAACAAAAGAAGTCGCAGGGCGCAAAGATTGTTCTAACCGTTCACAATGAAAAACCGCATGAAGATAAAGGTGGCATTTTTGATTCATTCTATGATCAGATTTATGATTTGGCAGACGGATTCATTCACCTGGGAACATTTTCTGAGAAGAAATTGCATGAAGTTTACCCGAAAGCAAAGGAGAAGTCCCATTTTGTAATTCCTCATGGCGATTACAATTATTTTCCTTCTGACATGAAAAGGTCTGAATGCCGGCAGAAGTTAAATATTGATGAGGATCAAAAGCTCTTGTTGGCATTTGGTGCCATACGATCTAAAGAGGAGCTTGAATTGGGTATCAATGCTTTCAACAACAGTTCTGTTGAGAATAGTATTTTTTTAGTAGCAGGATCACTTCCGCACCCATATCGATCAGAACTGGATCACTATATAACAAGAAAAAAATTATATACCAATGTTCTCAATAAACGTATCAAAGTTCATGAAAAAGTGGTCGCACCGGAAGAGGTTCAGATCTATCTGAAAGCTACAGATCTTTTGTTTTTACCTCGTTTAGATACTCTCAATTCCGGAAACATAGCGTTAGGTTTTACATTTGGTAAAGTAGTTACAGGTCCTGGCTATGGAGTAATTGGTGAAATTTTAAACGAGACCGGCAATCCTGTTTTTGACCCCGCCAACCTGGAATCGGTAAGTGAGGGTATTGAGAAAGGGTTTGAATTATCAGAAGAAGGGCATGGTATAAAGAATAAGGAATATGCAAATCATCAAATGAATTGGAAAAATATCGCACAGAAAACAGTTCAGTCGTATAAATCTTTATAACCGTTTATGAGAGAACTTAACAGAGATATAGATTTGTTTTTGACTTCATTCCTCGTTCCTTCTCATTACACCGAGGGGATCTGCCGCAACCATCCCTTAAGGGGCCCTTGGAGCGCTCAAACTAACGCCATATTGAGCGCAGTAGAGCAGCCTGCCCCGAAGCGTCAGGGAAGTCGAAATATGTACTGTATTTTAAAGTTCTCTTTGAAAGAACTTAAAATTACGGTCGGAAAATGAATCCAAAAGATTTTCAATCGGAAAGGCCGACTGTTTCTGTCATCATTCCTTTTTATAACAATCAGGATGAGGTTGTACGGATTGAAGAGCATATACGAAATCAAACCTACCCGGAAAGTAATCTTGAAGTCATTTTTGTGGATAATGGTTCTGAGGACTCGTATCAATTTCAGGAGTCTTTTTTAAAGAGGAACATCCTGCTTACAGAAAAGAAATATTTAAACAGCCCATACTCCGCAAGAAACAGGGGGATAGAAGCATCAACAGGGGAGATTATTGTTTTTGTGGATGCGAATTCATTTCCTGAAGGTGATTGGTTGGAACAAGGGGTGAACTGCCTGAGAGATTCCGGGAAGGATTTAATGGGTGGGAATGTGCTATTTGATTTCCAGGATGAAATGACGGCCGCTAAAATTGTAGATTCATTAACATCCATACAGATGAAAGATGCGATTGAGAAAAGAGGTGTTGCATACACGGCTAATCTGTTCGTGAAAAGATGTGTTTTTGATCAAATCGGCCATTTTGAAGAGCGGAGTGCGATCCGGTGGTGATGTACGGTGGACCCTGAAAGCAAAAAGCCACAATTATAACATCGGGTATTGTAGGACAGCGGCGGTAAAAAAATATGCCCGCCAGTCAAAAAGCCTTTATCAAAAGAAAATACGAACCGGAAGAGGCTACTTTTATACCTGGAAACAAGAACCCAGAAAGGAGAGAAAACCTTGGTATTATAATTTTTTAAGATCCTTAAAACCCCCATCTATTGCAAAAATCAGAGGAAATAACCCGGAGAGGTACAGAAAAGAATTTGATCAGAAAACAGGTCTGATTTGGTTACATTTTTATGCATTAGGGATTTTGGAACAACTGGCGTTTATTTTTGAATTTATGAGAGAAAAAGTAAAGTGATATGGGTACTGAAAGTAAACTCAGACAGGCAAAAATATATTACCTCTTATGAGTGAAATGAAGAAATATGAGTACAGGCGGCAGTTCATAGCCGGTTCACATTTTCGGGGTGAAAATGAATACTGGCAGCACATTGATGTTGCGAAGAATTTAAAGCTCAGCGTCCATAAGGATCTTCCCGTACAGGTCATTCAGAGAGAAGAAAAGCAACTTTTTCTGTTGGGGTATATTATTGATCCGTTTCACCCGGATCGGACGGATGCGGATATCATAGAATGGCTTTTTGAGAAGTCAGCAGATGCTTCAACTCTAATTGAAAATACATATCGCTTATCCGGAAGGTGGATTCTGATTTATGTTGACGATGGGGAGATTACATTCTTTCACGATCCGTTTGGGATGAGGCAGATTTACTACGCCAAAGTTGAGGGGAATATTTGGTGTGCATCGGATCCTGCAATTTTAGCTGATTACCTGAATTTAAAACCTGATGAAGAAGATGAAGAGAAGATTAAATTCATCCATTCTTCTGCGTTTGAGAAAAAAGAAAGATTTTGGGTAGGAGACAAAACAAGGTATCGGGAAATACAGCACTTGCTTCCAAACCATTATTTGGAAATTAATACGGGTTTTGTTCACAGGTATTGGATGAATAATGAACCAACAATCTCAGCAGATGAAGCCGCAAAACGGGCAGGTGATCTTTTAAAAGGTTCACTTCTTTCAGCCAAAAAAAGATTTAATTTGATGATGCCTGTTACGGCAGGATGGGACAGCCGGGCACTGCTATCTGCAACAAAAAAGATCAAAGATGAGATATTCTATTTTATCAGTACCAAAAACCAGTTAACCGAAGAAGATGAAGATGTAAAAATCCCCCAAAAACTATTTAAAAAATTAAGGGTAGATTTCCACCTGTTAGATAATCTGAAACACCCCGATGAAGATTTTTTAAAGACACTGCATAAGAATGTAGACCTGGCTCGAAATCTTCCTAAAACGTTGACTTTTTATGAGTTTTATTTAAATCACCAGGAGAAGGTGAATATAAACGGGCGAGGGGCAGAAACCGCTCGATCATACTATCCTTTTGAGAAAAATCCTGCGCCTGAATTTCTTGCAAAAGTAACGGGTTACCCGAATAGTGAATTCGTTTTGGAGGAGATAAATAGCTGGATAAACGAAACTAGGCCCATTATATCAGAAAACAATATTGATATGGTTGATCTTTATTACTGGGAACAGAGAATGGGGAATTGGGGAGGAACAGACCCGGCTGAACAGGATATTGCCATTGAGGAATTTTGCCCGTTTAATAACAGGAAATTGATGATGATTCTGCTGAGTACGAATAAAAAATATCGTATCAGGCCCAATTACAGGTTACACAATATGATCATCTCATATTTGTGGAAAGATATATTAAGGGAACCGATTAACCCCATGCCGAAACTTTTATATTTTAAAATGCTCATCAATAGCAAAATATCTTCGAACCTAAAAAGCAAAATTAAGAGATTACTTGGTATGCATCCGTATGATTAAAAAGGAACATATAAGCCCAAATAAATCCATTGGATTATTGAATGAGCAGCATTTTTTTGGACTTTCGCATATCATGCGATTGGATAGCATAGATATAGAAACCTGAAGCGAGATTTGATGCATTAACTTGAATTAAATAGCTACCGGGTTCTCTAAATCCGCTGAAAAGAGTTTTTATCTTTCTACCGGCTAAATTATAAAGATCGATGTTTACGTTTCCTGCATTCTCCACGCTGTAATAAAATTGAGTTTGATTGTTGAAGGGATTCGGATAATTCTGTCCTAACTGGAAAAAAGATTGGGTCTCTAAATATGGGAATTCGGATTCAATCTGGTTTTTATATCGAATGATGGCCTCTAAAAAGTAGTAATCAGCATAGATTGTTCCTCGTTCTGAATCCCCCCGATGAATTGTGGACCGGAGAAGTATGGAACTATCATCGGTTTGTTTTGATGAATATTCGTCACTCATCAAAGAGTTTAAAATATCTACAGCATTATTGAAATAGTCGGGATTATTCGTAAACGAATAGAGTTCAATCAAACCGGATGAAGCGATTGCGGCTGCGGAGGCGTCTTTGGTGGTGTTTGGAATTGCAGGCTCCCTGAAATCGTACCATGGGACATGATCAACCGGAAGGTTTTCAAGAAAATAGTCTGCAACAGTTGTTGCAGCCTTTAAAAAATCAGGATTTTTCGTGTAGCGGTATGCCATTGTAAATCCATAAATGGCCCAAGCTTGTCCTCGTGACCACACAGAATTTTTATCATATCCTTGAATTGTAAATTTTCGATTTACCGATCCGTTCTTATTAAAATCGACAATGTGATAAGTGCTGCCATCTTGCCTCAGATGATGCTCAATAGTTGTGTTGGCATGTGTAATCGCAATATCTTTCCATTCATTTCGTCCGGAATGTTTTGCAGCTAAAAAGAGCAGTTCCAGGTTCATCAAATTATCGATGATAACGGGATTCACGGCGTTGAGCTCTGTCCAGGGATCCCAGGATTTTACAGCACCAATATCAGGGTTATAGCGTTTTGAAAGGCTGTACGCTCCCTGTAATATGATCTTCAGATACTCGGGTTGATCAGTTAATTTGAATCCATTTCCGTAACTGCCAACGATTCGGAACCCAACATCATGGTCTGAAGATTTATACGCAGTTGATTTCATGTCGTGTGTCCATTTTTGGGCATACTCTTGCCATTTTTCTTCGCCGGTAAGTTGATACATAAACCAGAGTGTACCTGCAAAAAATCCGCTTGTCCACTCATTTCTGTCAAAAGTGATCCACTCTCCGGTTACCGTATCTGTATGAGCGGGATGAACTGTTTTATGAAAAGAGATCTCTTCTAATGTTTTTTCTAATTTTTGATCGGCAAGATTTATGGCATCATTCAGGAATAAAAAATTTCGAAGATCGGCATAAGGCTGAGAAAAAGAGAGATCAACATTCGCTGTAACAAAAATCAGCAGAGTAAAGAGATGGTAAATTCCGAGCTTCATCTTTAAATATATCGTGTTTATTATAATTCACTGAGCGGAGGATAAGTGAGCAGAATGTTAGAATTTTGACATCCATTATTAATAAGAATCTGTGCAATTTCTTCATATTTTGCACTGTCAAACGCAACAGCGGCGGGCCTGAAAATCTCAAGATATCTGCATGTTCTAAAATCGGGATCGGATGAAAAAAGAGTGGTATTATCTTCCTGCTTGATAAAATCGGCGATATTATCAAGGGCTGCTTTCAAACCACCTGCTTCGCAACTGTTTAGGGCGCAGTTCTTAAGCACAGGCCAATCACGATCCTGGCCTGTTCTGAAAAAATGGTTCTTCCGGAGAATACTTAACTTCATATAGGCTTTTAAATTAAAATAAATATAGTGCTGAGGAATTCCGCGATTCGATTCATAACGTTGAAGTCCATTTGCCTCAATTTGATTTTCAATACGCTCGGAAACGGGCTGAACATGCCTGGAGTTGTTTAATTTATCTTCCTCTTCGGTAAATAAAAGATAGATTACTCGTTGTACATCGAGCCAGGTTGATATGTTAGTAGCACTGTAAGAATCCGCAGGATATTTATTATGCATCCACACGTAAAACTCAAAAAACCATTTTTTTAGCTCATAATGCAGATCTGACGTCCAATCAGAGCTGTCGTATATCAGGCTTGCTGCTTCTATCACGGCAATAAAATCAAGTGCTCCAACGATGCCGGCTCCACCGGGTTCTTCATGCACACCTGGACGTAAGCTCGAATATTTCATGTTTGGATTCATTCGGGTTTCAGGGTTTAAAAACCAATTTTTAAGTAATTCTGAAGCCTTTTTAGCATAAGCTTCTATCCCTGTATAATGATAAGCTAATGCGAGAGCATAGACCGAAAATGAAATTTTTTCAAGTTTGGGCTTGTCGTAATCATAAAATTCAGGATTTGTTTTCCCATCTATGATATCTGTGTAAGCACCGGTGGAATCATTCGGGTAAGAATATCTGTGAAGACTAACGTAGTCATGAGGATCTCCGCTTGGGGCAATGTTATCTTTATTTTTATCGGGGACGTATGTAAAATTGACGGTCAAAAGAGAGTCGGCGCCGCGGATCAGGTCCCGGTAGGCTTGGTTGATAACAGGATCTTCAGCTCTAAGAGAATCTATTAGCCTGAGATGGTCAATTTTTAGGATATAGGGGCCGGTGTTTGATGTTGAAAACTGCGGTATTATGCCATCACTCTTGTTGCAGGAGATAAAGAACAGGCAGGCCACTAAAATAGACAAACCAAGATAAATTCCTCTGAAAGTATGCCGAAACTCCAATAAGCGTTGGATTTTATTAGTCATAGACTTTAACCATTAACAGCATAAAATATAGAATACGTAGATGTTTTTAGCGAACCATTTTGGTAAAGTTAACCAAATATTAATTTAACGCATTTCATAATCTCCAATTTATAGAACTCATTGTATTGTCTCCTTTTGGATAGAACAGGATTTTCCTATTATCTCTTTCACACTTGAAGAGATATTAGAACAGCAATGGATCTAAGTACTATTTTAGAAAAAATTAAGAATCTGCCCACACGCAATAAGCCATATATTTTTTTTGTGCACATTCCTAAAACGGGAGGAACTTCATTGATCTCCTCTTTAAAGAGAAAGTATCCATTCAATTTTTTTAAAGTCAATGCTGGCAGTTCATTACGGGCGGCAGAGAGAAAATATGGCGAGAACTATAAAAGTTTTGAACAGTGCTATGATCTTCGCGAGTCAGTGGCCATATATGCAATGGAAACGGGCTTTAAATGCATTGCAGGTCATGTTCCGTATTCAAAAAAACTTTTTGAAATTGAGAACAGCAAATATCTAACGCTCACGATTCTTAGAGATCCAGTTCAGCGTTTTATTTCCAAATATTTATTCAATGTTCATAAAACAGGTGAACACTGCAGTTTTGACGTATCATTTTCGGAGTATTTAAACTCCGGCACTGGAAGAGAGTCCGGCAGGGAATATTTAAGATATCTTAGCGACGGGTATAAACCGGGTGATACCGTTTCAAAAGAGATGATTGAGCGATCGAAGAAAAATATTTTAAAATTCGATCTTGTTGGATTTCTGGATAATATGGATCATTTTGTGTCGAAATTTCAGAAGAAGACAAACTTAAAGCTCAATATTCCTCACAAAAACCGTACAAGTGATCTTACAAAAGGAAATAATTTTTCACCGGAAACTATTGAGAAGATTGAGAATCTGTGTAAGTACGATATAGAAATTTTTGAGCATGCCAAAGAACATATTCAGTGAATAAATATTTCCGTGCTTACTTTGAAAAGCCCCTTCCTTTTAAACTTATTTTAGAGAAATCGTTAAATTGATTTGATGCACATTTTTGTATTAGCTACTTTCAATACCTTTTGATTTTAGATTATTTAAATGCTTAAAAAGATACTTGAACGAATTCGGATCTGCTTTTCATCAGTTGCTTATCGCAGAGAGATTTGGCCGTTTGCCGAAAAGCTTAAATCCAGGCATATAAAAAATTGTAAGCTGGTTGAAGATCGCATAAAAATGCTTGAGGAGATTCCAAAAGGAGGTGTCTGTGCCGAGATTGGGATTTTAAAAGGGGATTACTCACGATATATACTGGATATTGTAAAACCCCAGCAGCTGCACCTGGTCGACATCAACCCGAAATCAATAAAGGTAGCCCGAAAACGGTTTGAGGATGAGATTGAACAAAATCTTGTTGATGTACATGAGGAAGATTCTTCAACCTTTGTATCATCCATGCCGGATAATACCTTCGACTGGATCTATATTGACGGTGACCACAGTTATGAAGGAGTGAAAAAAGACCTGGAGGCAGCGCATAAAAAAATTAAGCCGGAGGGATTGATATCACTGAACGATTACATCTTTTTTGGTTCGTCTGACTTGACAAAATATGGCATTATTGAAGCGACCAATGAATTTTGTATCAAGTATGATTATGAGCTGATCCATTTTGCACTTCACGGCAGAATGTATAATGATGTTACTATCCGGCGAATAAAGCAGGATTGATCCGGTTGCATTCAATCTCTTACTGTTTATTAGGCTCGGGTTCTATACTTCACTATTATTCATATGAATGTTAACTTTGTCGAGTCAAAACAGATAACCCGATTGTGAATACCAAAGTATCCGTTATTATTCCTGTTTTAAATGCAGCCGATCTGCTTAAACGGGTACTTCAATCTCTTTCTGAACAAACCTATCCTGCGGAATTAACAGAAATAATTGTAGTTGATAACGGGTCGATAGATAAATCGGTTGATGTGGCCAGATCATTTGGAGTGAGGCTTTATTCTCAATCAGATAAAAAAAGTCCGTATGCGGCCCGAAATCTTGGTTTAGAGCACGCCTCAGGTTCAATCATAGCTCTGACGGATGCAAATAAAATTCCCGATAAACGCTGGCTCGAAGAGGGTGTAAAAGCACTTGAACATAATAATGCAGATCTGGCCGGCGGACAGATCTCATTTGAGCTGGAAAATCGGGCAACGGCATCTCAGGTTTATGATGCCATAACTTACAATAATAACCGGCTTCTTGTCAGGGAGCGTAATGGTTCAGCGGCCGGTAATCTCTTTTTTAAAAAAGAGCTGATTAAAAAGAATGGTAAATTTCCGGATACATTTCGCTCCGGTATGGATATCTGGTGGACGGCTAAAGCTGTAAACGCGGGACACAGTATCGTCTTTGCAGAAAATTCGATTGTATATTGCCAGCCAAGAAAATTAAAGTCACTTCTAAAAAAATCGTGGCGGGTTGGAGTACTTCACCCGGTGATATTTCAACAGCAGGGTAAATCACTATTTTATATTCTGGGACAGACATTTCGTACATTTGCTCCCCCAAAAGTACGTGTGTTGCGGCAAAAAATGGATGGTTTAGATTATTCCACATCTTTCACAAAAGTTTGGGCCGTAGCCTGGCTAAACAAAATGATGATGGGAATGGGACGAATTCGGGGACTTACAAATCTCAGCAAACAGATTGATGTCCCTCTTGAACAGTAGGTTGAAGATTTCAATATGAAGGTTGGATTCATTTATTACACATTTTACCCGGTAACAGGCGGCGCTTCTGTTCATGGTTTTAATCTTGCAAAGGAGTTGTATAAAAAAGGATACGAACTATTCAAGATTAACGGAGAACCTGATCCGTACACGCATCGACTGAAGAATCCGATTTCGGGATTGTTTTGGATACTGGCAAATTGCGATCTGATCTACCTGCGGATGGATTATTTTCTGTATATGAGGAATTTCGTATCCATACTGGCACTTCTGAGCAGAAAGAAAATAATTGTAGAACTCAACAATCCGTCAGATGAACTTCATCTTTTTGGGCGTGGAAAAAAATATATTCAATTTACAGATCGTATTATTTCAAAAATTTTAAAACGTGCAGATGCTGTCATCACTGTCAGTGAACCATTGAAAAGATATTGTGAAGAAGCTCTTCGCCTGAACAATGTACATGTGATTGAAAACGGTGGAGAAATATTTGATGATTCTTCAGATAAAGTGAGTAGTAAAATCACAGAAAAACTTGAAGAGCTTAAGAAAATATACTCAAGGACAGTGGTTTGGTCCGGTTCGGCTAACAATATGCAGGATCTCAAAAATTTGGAGGAGATAGCCAAGTCTCAGAAGGGGGAGACGGCAGTACTTTTGCTTGTTAAAGATGACAATCAAAATAACACCTTGCCTGTATCAAAAGAGAATCTATTTGTTTTTAAAAATTTACCCAGAGAGGATGTGAAATATATCATTTCCAATTCTGATATTGGTTTGGCACTTTACAAAGAGTATCCATGGTCGCGCTGGGGATTTTACAACAGTTCGCTGAAAATTTTTGAATATCTGAACAACGGGCTTTTGACGATCACAAATAAAGAAGGAACGGAGGTTCAAAAATCATATCCCAATTTTAAATTCGCAGGATCGAACGAGGAAATTATCACCCTTATCAATGAATACAGTGATGAACGTTCCTTTGATATTGAACAACCCCGAACATGGGAAGATGTGGCGGAGGAAACATCCCAAATCATACAGCAGATTTTAAGCCGATGATGACAATCACACATAAACAGGTTAAGGAGTGGCTGTTTTTACTGCCCTTTTTCTTGTATGAGGATATCGTGTTGTCCGCCATCATGACGGTTTTGGGATTTGCACTCATTAAATATGAGAAAATTGACAAGGCAATTTCAGAGCTCGAATGGCGAGAGTATCTCTTTTTTATTTATATGTTCCATATGATGTTCGGGGAGCGCAGCTTCGCTTATGTGGGGTTTGAGCCTCTCTTTATTACAGAGATTGTTATTTTCGCACTTGTACTCTCCTATGCCAGAGACCTTTTAAAAATCAGGAAAACCTTGTTTGTTTACTACCTGATGGTGATGATAGGGCTGGGTTTCGCTATTCTCTATTTCCCGGTAAATAAACTGGATGCCATCCGCGATTCTTTTATGTTGGTGTATGCTATTTGGGTGC
This sequence comes from Balneolaceae bacterium, assembly GCA_034521495.1. Lineage (NCBI taxonomy): Bacteria > Pseudomonadati > Balneolota > Balneolia > Balneolales > Balneolaceae > Balneolaceae bacterium. The sequence continues at coordinate 110,001 of JAXHMK010000016.1, read as the reverse complement.
CCATCGTTTACCATGTTTTTAAAAGTGAAAGGCACTATGATCTGTTCTTTCTGCTTTTAAAGCTCTTCATTGTCTTGAAAGCGGTATCGTATTTCTACGAAGCGGTGATGATTTTAGCAGGTATGAGAACGCTTTCCTTTGAAGGGTTCCGGTTTGGAGTGGGGTATATTGTACCGTCTTTAATTGTAATTGCTCTTTTCCTCCCTCTCAAACATATAGACTTTAAATATAAAGTGGTTGCCCTGGTGATGATCCCGGCCGTATTCACCATGTTTCACCGCTCACTCTTTGTAGGAATTGCGCTGGCTGTTTTATTGATGTTTGCAATTGGCAGCAATCTTACCAAGCGAAAAATTGTTACGTACGGTTTGATAAGTTTCGTTTTGATGGTTGGATTCCTGTTTTACTATAATTCCCTTGTTGATGTAAACCTGTTCCAGATACTGGAAGAAAAAACCTCTCTTGAAGAGGGAAATATAAATTATCGGTTTCTCTCCTGGCAACATGTATTGGATAAATTTTACGAACACTACATCCTGGGATATGGTGTTGGAAGGCCTCTTTTCTTTTCGCAATACAATGTTTTCTACAGCACGGTTGAGTTGACCTATTTTCAGATCAGAGATCTTGAGGGTAATGCCCAGCCGCATAATTCATATCTTAATATGCTGGCCCGATTTGGTGTACTTCTGTTTCCTATACTTATGTATGGAATTTTAAAGCCGCTAAAAAAGATTCCTGAGTTTTTAAATATCAAGAGAAAAGGCGGAGATCATGTATATTCTAAATTTTTGTTCCTGGTAGGGTTTTTAGTCATCATGTATGTTTGGGCGTTCTTTAATGTGGTTTTGGAGGGGCCGCATCATTCATTCCATTTTTGGTTGGCTGTTGGAATGATATTGAGCTTTGGACGTGCCGGTAACTTCTCGAAAAAGTATGTTCGAATTCAGAAAATAGGTTCAGCCTCATGAATATTCTCCAGGTTCATAACAGGTATAAAAAACCAGGCGGGGAGTGGACGGTTTTGAACATGGAGTATGATCTTCTCAGCAGGGATCATTCTGTTGAACAACTGATTGTAGATAATACGAAAGAACTAAATTCACTCTATAGCAAGTTAAAACTGATTTTTACCACACATTACAATCGGCAATCAAAAGAGCTCGTACGGCAAAAAATCCACGAAACCAGCGCCGATATTATGCATGTGCACAACTTTTTTCCATTGCTGAGCCCGTCTGTTTTTGAAGCGTCTAAAGAGGAAGGTGTTCCATCCGTTTTGACTCTGCACAATTACAGGCTTATCTATCCGAATGGTTACTTGCTGCATGATGGTGAAATTGATGAGCGGACTATTCATGGAACTGCATACTCCTGTGTATCAGATGGTGTTTACCGGGATTCCATCCTTCAAACGGCTGTGGTTGCTCATATGATTGAATACCACCGAAAAAGGCAGACATGGGCTAAAAAAGTAGATTGCTTGTTGTGCCTGACTGAGTTCGCAAAGTCAAAATTTGTGGAGGCGGGATTGCCGGAAGAGAAATTGAAAGTAAAACCGAATTTTGTTAAAGACTCTTTTCAGGATCAGGACTTTCAGCAGGTTGTGAATCAAAAAGAAAATTTCTACTTGTTTATCGGCCGTATCAGCGAAGAAAAAGGAATACGAACTTTGGTAAATGCCTGGAATTCTTCCATAAATAAATCGGGTTCTAAACTCTTGATTCTGGGTGATGGACCGCTCAAAAAAGAGTTGCAAAAAAAATCACAAGATAATTCACGGATTTCCTGGCTGGGATTTCTTGACAGACACCAGGTACTGGATTATTTGAAAAAAGCGAAAGCATTGATATTTCCATCAGAATGGTATGAGGGGATGCCAATGACAATTTTGGAGGCCTTTTCAGCCGCAACTCCGGTTCTGTCAACAAACATCGGCAGCCAGGCCGAAATTGTGGATCATGGGAAAACAGGTTTGCATTTTGAGCCAGGAAAGGAGGAGAGCTTGATTAATACTGTTCAACAATTCGAATCTATGAAACAGGAACAAAAAGAGATGAGCTTGGCAGCCCGGCGGGAATATGAAGATAAATACACGCCGGATGTGAATCGATTGAAATTGCAATCTGTTTACCGGGAACTTGTTGATGGGAGGGGCTAAATCAGGATTTTATTTTACTCAAAATTTTCAGAATTTGAGGCATCAGAAATAAAATAAATTCAATAAGTTTCATCTGTAAGATTTTAATGAATTTGAGGCATTTTTGAGTGTCGGCTATTACTAAGCATTATAATTAAAAAAACGCGCAGTTTATGACAAAGCAAAAGAAAGCACTTGTTTGCGGAGCAGGAGGATTCATCGGGGGACATCTTGTCAATCGGTTAAAAGAGGAAGGATATTGGGTGAGAGGTGTTGACCTCAAAGAAAACGAATTTGGTAATATGAATGCAGATGAATTTGTGATCGGTGATCTGCGCGATGCAGAGGTCGTGAGAAATGTAGTAACTGCCGATCTGGATGAAGTTTATCAACTGGCGGCTGATATGGGTGGGGCCGGTTTTGTTTTTACAGGTGATAACGACTCAGATATTATGCATAACAGTGCACTTTGTAATTTGCATGTAATCGAGGAGGTTAAGAAAAAGGGTATTGACAAAACCTTCTATTCCTCATCGGCGTGTATTTATCCCGAGCGGAATCAACTGGATCCTGATAATCCGGAATGTTCGGAAGATAGTGCCTACCCGGCAGATCCAGACAGTGAATATGGATGGGAAAAACTGTTTAGTGAGCGACTTTATCTTACCTACCGGCGAAATCATAATATCGATGCTAATATCGCCCGTTTTCATAATATTTTTGGTCCGCAGGGAACCTGGGAGGGAGGCCGGGAAAAGGCACCTGCCGCAATTTGCCGTAAAGTAGCCGAAGCGGAAAATGGAGGTACTGTAGAAGTATGGGGTGATGGAACTCAAACCCGATCATTCCTGATTGTTGATGAGTGTGTTGAGGGAATTCGCCGGCTGATGGAATCTGATTTTTCCGGCCCGGTAAATATTGGATCTGATGAAATGATATCGATTCAGGATTTCACAAAGATGGTGATTGACATTTCAGGAAAAGATCTTACCATCAATAATATTGAGGGACCAGAGGGCGTAAAAGGGCGTAACTCTGATAACAAGTTGATCAAGGAAAAACTGGACTGGGCTCCATCGAAACCACTTCGCGAAGGCGTGGAAAAAACCTACCAATGGATTTCAGAGCAGATCCAGCTGCGTGAAGCAGTAGATGCGTAGCTGCTGTACTTAAATTGTATGCTACCTTTGTTAGAGCAGAGCATTGTTGAAATTTTTCAGATAATCAGTTTATTACCTGCAAAGAATTCTTAGAAAGCATTTGATGAGAGATGATTACAGTATAGAGGTTATCGGTATTCAGATGTACAACAAAGATCTGGATTCCTTTGTTAATCATGCTTTAGAAATTGTTTCTGATGATCAAACCCGGGAAAACCTGTGCATTAGTGCGACGGGTGCGCATGGTATTATCCATGCAAAAAAAAATGCAGCATTCAGGGAACTGCTCAATAGTTTTTATACAAATCTGCCGGATGGCATGCCTGGTGTTTGGGTAGGCAGGGGAAAGGGAGCCAGTGACATGAAACGATGTTACGGACCGGATCTTTTTGCTAATCTCATGGAAAGATCAGCCGGTAAAGATGTTCAACACTATCTCTGTGGAGGAAAAGAGGGTGTGGCTGAAAAATTAAAAAAAGCATGTGCAGATAGATTTGGAAATACAAATATAGTAGGTACATACAGCCCGCCTTTTAAAAAAGTTAATGAGTATGACTACGAGGGGATTGCAGATCAAATCAATCGGTCAGGGGCAGATGTAGTTTGGGTTGGAATCAGCACACCCAAGCAGGAAAAATTTGCAAAAAGATTGTCTCGTTATACGGATGTTCATTTTCTGATTACAGTTGGAGCAGCCTTTGATTTTCATATTGGTGAGCTTCGGCAGGCACCTAACTGGATGCAGAAAGCTGGTTTGGAGTGGTTTTTCAGGCTGATTGTAGAACCCAGCCGGTTATATCGCCGATACCTGGAAATCGTACCCGCATTTTTGTTTTATGGAATCAAAGACGTAATAAAACACAAAACCGCAAGACGAAAGTAAGTTTAGAGGTTACTGAATAGATTATGCAGGCTGGTAAATTTATAATATTTTCCTACGCAAGGATCGAAGTTATCAGTATGTAAACTCTGATTGTATATGAATGGGTTTATCTTTCATTCATCACAGAGAAAAAGAGTATAATAGAAAAGTACAAATAGGAATAGCATGACGGTAAATAAACAGGATACTGTTTTTGTTGCAGGTCACCGGGGTATGGTTGGGTCTGCAATTCACAGGAGACTCAAAAAAGAGGGATTTACAAATCTTCTCACACAAACGCGGCAGGAGTTAGATCTTCGTAATCAAGCTGCGGTCAGCCGATTTTTTAAGCAGGAAAAGCCTGATGTGGTAATTATAGCTGCGGCAAAAGTGGGTGGAATACTGGCTAATGACCGATACCCATATTCATTTCTGCACGAAAATCTGGTTATTGAAGATAATCTTATTCATGCTTCTCATAAGAATGAGGTAAAAAAACTGATTTTTTTGGGCAGCTCCTGCATCTATCCGAAATTTGCGGAACAACCTATAAAGGAAGATTCTCTTCTCACAGATAAACTCGAGCCAACAAATCAATGGTATGCCATCGCCAAGATTGCCGGAGTTAAGCTTGTTGAGTCTCTCAGGAAACAACATGACAGGAATTATATTTCTCTGATGCCCACAAATTTATACGGGCCGGGCGACAATTTTGACCTGGAGACATCTCACGTTTTACCGGCTATGCTTCGGAAATTCCATGAGGCAGCCCGGAACGGTCATCAGCCCGTAACTCTTTGGGGAACCGGCAGTCCGATGCGTGAATTTTTGTATGTAGACGATTTAGCTGATGCGGTTTTCTTTGTTTTAAGAAACAAAATGGATGACCATCTCTATAACATTGGGACAGGTAAAGATGTTACAATTAAGAAATTAGCTGAAAAGATACAGAAGATTACCGGCCATGAAGGAGAGGTTGTCTGGGATAGAGATAAACCGGATGGTACCCCGAGGAAACTTTTGGATGTGTCTAAAATTGCCGGTCAAGGATGGACCAGCAATATAGAACTGGATGAAGGCATAGAGAAAACATATCAATGGTTTGTAGATAACGTTGAAAATATTCGGGAAGTCGAAATGAGTTAAATTTAAGGGATTTTATACAAAGCAAACATTGACTAAACTCAGAATTTTGTTACTTGCCTGTGTTAATTTGAGCGCAGTGATTTGTGCGTTATTTAAGTATCTGCCGATTATAATTTTATGTTCAATTTTGAAGACAAATATTATTAAGTTTGACCGATATGATAATATTTAAATAGTACTTTTTTTTATTGTAAATAAAACACAAACAAAGTAAGTTTATTTTTTCCAAAAATTACGTGGCGAGGTAAAGCTATTAAGTAATGGATATATCGATCAACGAAGTTCAAACCGTAAGAGAAAAACTCCGACAAGAGTCTGAAAATGGCTCTGCTGATGGGAGTGGTTCTGTCGAAAACGGTTACATGTTGTCGACATATAAAAATTTGAAGGTGAGACAGTACCGGGGTAAAAGAGTGTTAGATCTGACGATTGGTTTTGTTGCATTAATTTTTTGTCTTATTCTTTTTCCATTTATAGCTCTTGGAATTAAACTCTCCTCAAAAGGCCCCGTTTTTTTTAAGCAAACCCGAACAGGACAAAATGGTATTACATTTACCTGTTATAAGTTTCGTACAATGAAAGAATCATCCCAAAGAGATTTAAATGGTAAGCCTGATATTACCGTAGAAGGTGATGAGCGAATTTTTCCTTTCGGAAGGCTCCTGCGGCTGTTGAACCTCGATGAACTACCTCAAATTATAAATGTTTTAAAAGGAGATATGAGCCTTGTGGGGCCAAGACCGTACCCCGTTGATGAATGTTCTTACTGGAATTCAACCTTCGATGATTTTTTCTATCGCTATGCAGTAAAGCCGGGGATTACCGGTTTTTCGCAGGTTAAAGGATACAGGGGCGGAACATATAGTGTAGAACACATGAGAAAAAGGACGGATTACGATCTCATCTATGTGCAAAAGAATACTCTTTTTATGGATCTGTATATTATCATGAAAACGGTTACCAAGATGATCAATTTTGATACGAATGCTCATTAATTAAATTTCATCCATTAAACTTATTTTACTGTACTTTAAAAATTTTACTCTACACGATAATAATCACATGAAAAAAGTTTTATCTCTACTGCTGCTATTTCTCTTCTCTGCCCTGATATTTATTCCTCAAGATTCAACTGCCCAGGTGAGTAACATTGGATTTGGAAATATCCAAAATGTAAATGTGGATAACCTGAGTGATGCTCAATTACAAAACTTTTATCAACAGATGCAGTCGCAAGGCTTAACACCTGAGCAGGTGGCCAGTATTGCCAGAGCAAGAGGAATGCCAGCAGCCCAGGCTTCCAGGTTGGTGACTCGCTTAAATCAAATATCATCTTCACAGGGTGGGCAAACAGGAACGAGTGATTCAGGAGCACAAACACGACAAGCCCAGGATACTGGATTACTCTATCCCGACAGAACTCTCCAGGAACAAAGTTTGCTCATATCTGAGTTACAACGCTTGGTTGAAGAGAGAAATGAAGAAGATCTTCTGCAACAGCTCGAAGTGATTATTGAAGAGGGATTCCCGGTATTTGGCGAGGCTATATTTACCGGGTCATCTCAGTCCTTTGAACCGTCTTTAAACATTCCTACACCGAAAGATTATGTATTCGGGGCTGGTGACCAAATAGAAATTGAAGTATGGGGAGCTGCTGAAGCTGAATATGTTTTGGAAGTAACTCCTGCAGGAAACATTAACATTCCGAACATTGGCCCAATACAAATAGGAGGCATGGTATATAATGAAGCAAGAACGAAAATCCTCCGAAACTTGCAGCAGATATACTCGGGTATTAATCTGTCAAATCCATCTGAGGGAAACACGTTTGCCGACGTTACATTAGGAAACGTAAGAAGCATTAATGTCAGTGTGATTGGTGAAGTCCGCCAGCCGGGTTCCTATACAATCTCTTCCTTGGCCACGGTTTTTAACCTTCTCTATGCTGCCGGCGGGCCGAATCGGTCAGGTTCCTGGCGGGAAATCCAGGTGATTCGGGGCGACAGTATTGTCCACACATTTGATCTGTATGACCTGCTTGTTTATGGTAACCAAAAAGGAAATATCCGTCTGAATGACCAGGACGTAATTAAAATTCCCCCGTATATCAACAGAATAGAATTGACAGGCCAGGTGAAACGTCCGGGATTATTTGAGATGAAAGAGGGAGAAACACTTGAAGACCTGATGACATTTACCGGTGGTTTTTCTGCAAATGCCTACAAAGACCGGATTGTGGTTCACAGGAAAACCAATATACAGCGAAGCGTCTCTGATGTAGACTGGCCTGAAGGAGGTGATTTTGTATTGCAGAATGGGGATGAAATTGAAATTGGGACAATAGTTGATCGATATACAAACCGGGTCACCGTAGAGGGGGCTGTTTATAAACCCGGTGATTATGAACTGACAGATGGGTTGACACTACGTGGATTGATTCAAAAAGCTCAAGGTGTTACTGAAGATGCTTACCTGGAGCGGGGAATTATATACAGGAATAAAGATAACCTGATGCTGGAAAGTATTCCGTTTTCAGTACGAGATATTCTCCAGGGGAATGCTGAGGATATTCGGTTGAGGCGAAATGATTTGGTTCGAATCTCATCACGTTTTAATCTTCAGGAAACACATACGGTTTCTGTAAGGGGTGCTGTTAACAGCCCCCAGACATTTGAGCATCTTGACGGCATGACATTGCAGGATGCCATATTCTTGGCTGACGGACTGAGAGACGAAGCTGCAGCCTACAGGGTGGAAGTAGCCCGAAGGGTTGTAGATGATGATACCCGCGTGAAGGTAAACCAAATTGCAAACGTCTATGAGTTTGAGATAGATGAGAATTTTACATTTAATGGTACTGATGGTGAGTTTGTGCTTGAACCCTACGATATGGTATTCGTGCGAACCAAACCAAATTACCAGGCACAACTTACGGTTCGGATAGAAGGTGAAGTTCAATTTCCCGGTGAATATGTCCTTGAAAGAAGAGATGCAAAACTGACAGATCTTGTTCGTCAGGCAGGTGGTTTGTCCGATTTTGCGTATCCCGATGGTGCATCGATGGACCGGATTTTAGAAATAACCGCAGAACAGGTTCAGGTTGATGAGGGTAGCGAACAACGAACCGAAGCATTGTCTACTCTGAATTTGGAAAATGTAAATCTGGATCGGTTCGAGACTGTAAATGATACTACTTATACGCCAGTTGGTATCCGTTTGGGTGAAGCTCTCGAAAATCCAGAGGGAATCAATGATATTCGGCTGCAGGAAGGAGATATCATTCGAATTCCAAGAAATTTGAATACTGTTCGGGTAGAGGGTGGTGTTCTCTCGCCGGTTACGATGCGCTTTGTACCCGGCCGAGGGCTCCAGGGATATATTGATAATGCCGGGGGAACGACCGAGCGTGGGCAACGGCACAGAGCTTATATTGTTTATGCAAACGGGGAGGTAGATCGTGTTCGGCGTTTTCTGAGAATTCGCAGTAATCCGGATGTTAGAGCTGGTGCTACAATTATAGTACCTGAGAAGCCACAAGCCAGAGAAATGACAGCACAGGAGCGAATAAGTATAGCATCAAGTATTGCATCAACAGCTCTGTTGTTTATAACTCTGATCGACAGAATACAGAATCAATAATTAAATCGGTTGACCAGAACTGCTTAACGTTACTTTCATCGAAAGAGAATAAACATCATTGGAAGTTCACACTGATGTGATATTTTAGGGAGCAGGTTTGATCGATAAATTTTTTCGGTTTCCCCGGTATGAGAGCTGCTGACGACTGTATATTCCGAATTCTGTGAATTGATTTTAGAATGATAGTTTTTAAAATATATCTATGAGTAAAAATAAAACGGCTTTAATAACAGGAATAACCGGTCAGGATGGAGCTTACCTCACAGAACTGCTGCTGGAAAAGGGGTACACTGTGCACGGTATTAAGAGAAGGGCCAGCTTGTTCAACACGGATCGAATCGATCACCTGTATGAAGACCCGCATGCGGAAGATCCATCCCTGTTTCTGCATTATGGCGATATGACCGATTCCATGAATATCACTCGTATCATCCAGGAAACACAGCCCGATGAGATCTATAATCTGGCTGCGATGAGTCATGTGCAGGTAAGTTTTGAAAAACCGGAATACACAGCAAATGTAGATGGAACCGGCACACTCCGGATTCTCGAAGCCGTTCGGCTTCTTGGCCTTGAGAAAAAAACCAGAATTTACCAGGCCTCCACATCTGAATTGTACGGCAAAGTTCAGGAAGTTCCTCAGGATGAAAATACCCCGTTTTATCCACGCTCTCCATATGCTGTTGCAAAACTTTATGCCTATTGGATCACCGTTAACTACAGGGAAGCGTATGATATGTTCGCCTGTAATGGAATTCTTTTTAACCATGAATCACCCCGGAGAGGAGAAACTTTTGTAACCCGTAAAATTACCCGGGCGGCCTCCAAGATTGCTTTAGGTTTACAGGAAACCCTATATATTGGGAATATGGATGCCAAAAGAGACTGGGGGCATGCCATCGATTATGTAGAGGCAATGTGGCTCATTCTACAACAGGAAAAACCGGAGGATTTTGTTATCGCTACCGGCAATACCACTTCCGTTCGAGACTTTATTCAGTTTGCATTTGCTGAAACGGGAATTACCGTTCGATTTGAGGGTGAGGGAGTTCATGAAAAAGGTGTGATTGATACAATTGATGATGAGTTGAAAGAGAGCTCTTTGTTCAAACTCAAGCCTGGGGATGTAATCATAAAAGTGGATCCAAGATATTTTCGTCCTACGGAGGTTGATATTCTGATCGGAGATCCGTCAAAAGCAAAAGAGAAACTTGGGTGGGAACCCAAATACGATCTGAAATCGCTGGTTGTGGATATGGTACAGTCTGATCTGAAACTGTTTAAAAAACAGCAGACCCTACTCGATAACGGGTATGAAATATTGAACCAGGCTGAATAGCCGGCACAACTCCTGAATGATGAAAAAAGCCGTCCGTCACATATATCATCTTCTGCCGGAGGGCGATCTTTTGAAAATTGCCGCTCTCTTTATCATGATGATCATCGCATCTGTAATTACTCTGATCGGGGTGGGTACAGTGCCTGTATTTGTCTCGGCCGTAATTGACGCCGACCGTATTTTGAACTATCCTGTCCTGGGCGATTTCTTAACCGAGATTAACATCACCACTCCCCAGAAACTGGCTCTATTTGGAGCATTTTTTCTAATTACAATCTATCTTCTTAAGAATCTATTCATGCTTTTTTATAATTACATGAATAGTAAATATATGCTCAACCGGGTGCTTTATCTTCAAAACCGGATTTTCCATGCGTATATGAATTCGCCTTATACTTTTTTCATCGGCCGAAACTCCTCTGAACTTCTGCGGAATATTAACAGCGAAGTTGGTAAAATTGTAAATGGAACTCTGCAGCCGGCGCTTATAATTAGTCTGAATGGAATCATGACGTTTGTCGTGGTGGGTGGGCTTATTGCTGTTGAGCCGCTTATTACTGGTCTTGGAATTCTATTCTTTGGTGGATTTACGTTTTTATTCCTTCAAATGACTAAAAGTGCAATTTCGCGGTATGGAAGTGAATCCCTGGCTCACCGAAAATCGATGAACAAAGCGATTTTAGAGGGGTTACAGGGTTTTAAAGACGCCAAAGTTTTAAAGCGGGAGGCCTATTTTTTAGATCAGTATGATCGACATGCAAACCGCCATAAAGTGTATGATTTGAAAAATATGGTTCTGAATACACTACCCCGGCAAATCATTGAGATGATTGCCCTGAGCGGTATTCTCTTTATTGCTGTTATAATGGTTCTGCAGGGGAGAGAAGTATCTGCAATTGTTCCGATGATAGCTCTATTTGGGGCCGCAGTAATGAAGATAAAACCATCTATTATCGCAATTATAGAAAATACGAATAGTTTAAGATATAATATTTTTTCAGTTGAGGCGGTGTATCAGGATTTGACTTATCTGGAAAATAAATACAATCAAAACACGCCGCAGAGGGAGGGAAAGAAACTCAAACTGAAAGAAGAAATCCGTCTGAAAGATCTGGATTATTCCTACCCGGACCAAACCCGGCCGGCAATTCGCAATATCAACCTTACGATTCCCAAAAACAGAGCAGTAGCATTTGTAGGACCTTCCGGTGTAGGAAAAACCACCCTTGTTGATGTGATCCTCGGGCTGCTGGTTCCTCAAAAGGGATCCATTACAGTGGATGGAAAGAATGTATTTGAAAATCTTGATGCCTGGCAGCGAAACATCGGCTATATCCCCCAATTTATCTATCTGCTTGATGATACTATCCGAAGAAATATCTGTTTTGGAATCTCTGAAGACGAGGTGGACGAGGAGATGCTGGAAACAGCTATAGAAATTGCTCAGCTCAAAGAGTTTATTTCAAGCCTTGGTGAAGGGATGGAAACTGTAGTGGGTGAGAGAGGAGTACGTCTTTCCGGCGGGCAGCGGCAGCGTATCGGAATTGCAAGAGCATTGTACAATAATCCGCAGGTACTGGTGATGGACGAGGCCACATCTGCACTTGATAATGTCACCGAGAGAGTCCTCATAAAGGCGATTGAACGATTACGCGGCGATAAGACAATTATTATGATCGCCCACCGCTTAACAACCGTGAAAAATTGCGATACAATCTATATGATGAAAGACGGTGAAGTGATTGCTGATGGAACTTACGAAAACCTGCTGGTAAACAGTAAGGAGTTTCGGGAGATGAGCCTGGTGGATGAATCCTGATTGTTTGTCTTTTCAATTATCATCCTGCATTTATCTTCACCTAAAAAACTCATTCATCAGTTATCCCGTATTTGATGTGCGATCTCCAAACTGTTGTGGATTTTGGCTTTGCAACAATGGAAAGGATTTCCATACCCGTTCGGAGATTCTGAGTCAAACACAGGATGTGGTAGTGACGAGTGTGAACCTGATAATAGATCCATTTTTCGTATTATCTTTTTTTGAATCTTTATGTTATTTTTTTAATTGATATGTTTTGGATATTAAATGATTTTAATAATTCAGAGAGGGCTAAGGATTGTAAGGATTATCAAAATCAAAGAAAGTCAATTTCTCAACAGCAGCATCAATAAATGAACAAAGGTAATAAGCAAGAACCATTCAGCAGAAAAACAAACGGCTCACCCAACGGAAATAAATCCTATCGCGGTGAATATTATTCAGGGGAGAATTTTGCCTCAAGTGAGACCGAAATGGAGGAGCTGGATCTGCAGCAACTCTTTGCAACCATCATGCGGTATAAATGGTGGGTGGCCGGTATTGTAGTTGGAGCAGCTTTAATTGCAGGAATTATTGCGAAAACCATTCAACCGGTTTATCAAAGCTCCGGAACGATGATGATTGCCGAGGAGAGAAACCGATATACATGGGCCGGCGGCACCGATTTGAATAGTATGATGTCCTCTTCGTTTGGAGTTGGTGCGGGAAGCCGGATCGCAAATGAGATCCAAATACTTCAGTCAAGAACACTGGCACAGGAGATTGCCCAAAAGATTTACGAGCAGGAAGAGCTGCCCAATGGTGAGATGTTCCCTTCTCTTTACCTGGAATACCCTGACCAACGTTCTAAAATAACGGAGTCGATGCTGTCCTCTCGTATTATGAATAATATGTCAGTAAACCAGATTTCACAGGAGACGGATGTCATTACTATCTCCTATCAAAGTCCATCTCCGTTGGAGGCAAAGACCATAGTGGATCTGATTATGGAAACCTATATGGAGGTTTCTGCCCGCCAAAAAAGAAGCAGGGCTAATTCGGCTATCGATTTTCTGGAGGATGAACGGGCACGAATTCAAGATAGACTTGCCCGGGCTGAAGAAGATCTTCGGGACTACATGAGAAATACAAATTTGGTGCAGGTTGACGGCCAGACCCAGGCGGCCATTGATCGGGTTGCTGAACTCGAATCACAACGGCAAGAGGTACAGGTAGAACTGGTTGCTGTAAACTCCTCCATTGATTCATATGAAAAACAGCTCAATGAGATCAGGCCGGGGCTGGCTGAACAGTTTGCTGAAAATGTGAGTAGTCAGCTTGAAAATGCACAATTAAGACTGGCTGAACTTCGAACCGAACGTTCTTTGATTTTACAAAGAAACCCAACACTGAGAAATAATCCCGAAAGTGAACCGCAGCTTGTACAACTCAATGAAGATATTGAAAGGGTACGAAATGAGATCCGTGAGATCACCAGCAGTGTGCTGAATGCAGATGACTCAGATGTTTACATCGGCTTTCTCGAAAATGAGGATGGCGGAGTTACGGATCGTATTGTGGAACTTAGAAGAAACCTGATTGAACTGAGGATCCAGGAGTCTCAACTCATTGCACAGGAAGAGGTTATAAATCAACGATTACAGGAAGAAAACCAGTTCTTCGAGAATCTTCCGGAAAATATGCTGGACCTGGCCCGATTACGCCGTGAAGTTCAAATCAATGAACAACTCTTTACCGAGATCTCAACAAAGTACCAGGAAACTCAGCTTTGGGAACAAACACAATCCGGTAACGGGCAGGTTATTGATGAGGCAAGTTTACCCGGACAACCTACTTATCCAAACACAACTCTATTTATTCTTGTGGGATTTATGATTGGCGGTGTTATTAGTATAGGTTCGATATTAACTCATGAAACATTTAATCGAACTATTGACGGAACGGACAAAATTAGATCGATGGGATATCCTCTCCTTGCTGTGATTCCTGATTTCCATGAATATCTTTCGAAACGTTTTGAAGGTAAAGAACGGGTGAATATTGAAGGACGTTCTGTTTCAACATCCTGGACGACACTGATTGATAGCATTTCCCCTATTTCTGAAGCCTATAGACGGTTGCACAATAATATTGTATTTGCGGATCCCGACAAAAACTATCAAACGATCCTTGTAACCAGTTCGAGAAAAGCAGAAGGAAAGTCAACAATTTCGGTGAACCTTGCAGTAGCGTTTGCGGAATCTGGTAAGAAGGTACTTCTTGTGGATGCCGACCTTCGGCGCCCAAATCTGAACAGATTGATCGGTGAAGAACGGGAGCCTGGAATTGCTGAACTTTTTTATGATAAAGCGACAAGAAAGGAAGCCATTCGCCCCACAGCTGCACCGGGAGTTGATATTATAACATCCGGGCAAAAAATTCCCAATCCATCTGCGGTTTTACACAGCAAGAAAATGGTTGAGTTTCTTAAGGAGCTGAAACAAGAGTATGAGCATATCATCATTGATTCTCCGCCATATGGAGTGATTACCGACGCAGCACCTCTCATACAACATGCCGCAGATGGGATTCTTCTTGTATCTCAATTTGGGGAAACACAGGTCAACGAGCTCAATCATACAGTAGAAAATCTTCAGCAAATCCGGGCCGATGTACTCGGTACCGTTTTAACTGCTTACAGATACAAAGACAGTCGTGATTACTACTATTACAACGAATATACCTACGACAGTTACCAGGCTTATGAGGATTATAAAGAAGCTTAGGTTTAGGTATGAGACGTGAGATGTGAGATGTGAGATTTGAAACTTGAGCTTGACACGTGAAACCTGAAACTTAAATTTAGACCTTAAACCTACTATCTCTCAAATGAAAAAACTTCTGTCCCTGTTTGTCTCCACAATTCTGTTTATCATAACCCTGAACATTGGCACCGTAACCGCCCAAAGCCTCAATGCCTCTATGTTTCGCCTGGCAGAGGGATTTGTACGCATAGCTGAACCCGGTCAGCTTGCGGATACCCTGAACGTTTGGGGAGATGTTAGTGCGCCCGGACGATACATTGTACCACGTGGGACTACTGTTCATGAACTGATTTCATATGCTCGCGGTGCTACAACAAGCAGGGGAGGTTCCAGAGATCAAAACCTTGACTGGAATAAACTCCGTGTAGAAATCAACATCTCTTCCTACAATGGTACCCAAGAGTCTGAAACTGTAGAAAATTTTATTTACCGATATAATGAGCCTTATCCGGCAGAGCTAAGAACATATGTTTTGGAGAATGATGATATTTTGAGTGTAGAGATGAAACGACGTCCCAACTTCCTTGATTATCTAAGGGTATTTTCTACTGTAGTTAGTGCCACCGCGACGACCATCATCGTCGTTGACCGTCTGGCAGAATAATTTCAAATAGAAACCAATATTGATCTCTTGTAGTTTATCAATCCGTTCCAACTTTCATACAGGAGTTGATACGGGATCTTCTTCCGTCGGCCTTCCGGGATCGGTACCAACGGTGCAGAGTCGTTGGTGCGTAGGTGAATCTGAATCGAGTTCAGAATGACGTTATTGAAGTTGGGAGGTCTTAAGGGGAGAAGTTGTTGATTACCTCTTGCCAATCCCACCCGGAAGGGGTTAAATAAGTAGCCACCACTCCGTTAAAGCCTCGAGGTGCAGGCTCAAGTGATCTTCGAAAAATTGTGCTCCAAAACGATTATCTCGTTAGTCTTGAAATCAAAAGAAAACCGGCCTTTGTAGACTGCGGGACTGTGGTACGGGTCTTATCTACCGTCAGCTTGTCGGAGTACCATGCAGGTCGATCAGCGATTATTATAATAGATCGTATCTCTGAGTAGAGTGAAATATTTGGTTTAAGATGAAAGATTTCGCATTTAAAATCTTTCCGAATGCAGAATTGCAACCTGAATCCTGAATGAATTTGTCTTGTCGAATAAAAAAAGCTACTATTTGTGATCAATAGGGGACTGCCAAATGACATGGAGCTCAAGCATTTCCCGCAGATTCTACCTGTTAATTTTTCGCAAATATGGAAGATATAACTAAAGATCGCCCCAAAGATCCTTACGTACTGACACAGGACGATATAAAAGATCCACCAGAAACATTCCTGGAAACCTTGAAGCATTTGGGCCCGGGTTTTGTGATGTCAGCCGCAATTGTAGGCTCGGGAGAATTGATAGCAACAACTACACTGGGTGCAAGGGCGGGATTTGTAACTTTCTGGGTGATTATTTTGAGTTGCCTGATAAAAGTTACACTGCAGCTTGAGTTTGGGAAACACGCCATCAGCAACGGGGAAACCGTGATGAGCGCCTTTAACCGATTGCCCGGCTGGAATTTCAGAGAGATCAACTGGACCATCTGGACCTGGCTTTTTATCCAGCTATTTAAACTTTTGCAGGTTGGGGGGATTGTTGGCGGAGTAGCTATCACCATGAATATTTTCTTTCCCTCAGTGAATGTCACACTCTGGACATTCATTACAGCAATATTAGCCTCACTTTTGGTTTTTCGCGGATATTACTCTTTTGTGGAGCGATTCTCCCTGGTGATGATCGCCTTTTTTACAGTTCTCACTTTTCTCTCTGTCTATTTTCTACAATTTACTGAATTTGCTTACAGCTGGCAGGATATCGCCTACGG
Source organism: Balneolaceae bacterium (assembly GCA_034521495.1). NCBI lineage: Bacteria > Pseudomonadati > Balneolota > Balneolia > Balneolales > Balneolaceae > Balneolaceae bacterium. The sequence goes on along the minus strand of JAXHMK010000016.1, from coordinate 93,228 downwards.
CCTGGAGTTCAATCTGCCTACTGCAACTGTTGGTGTTGCCATTGCGGCTTTTGGTCTTACCGGGGTCGGCGGTGATGAAATCATGTATTATCACTACTGGTGTATTGAAAAGGGATATGCGGCTTATACAGGTCCGGCGGAAAACACTCCGGAATGGGTAAACAGGGCAAAAGGCTGGACCAAAGTGATGTACTGGGATGCCGTATTATCAATGGTGGTATATACATTGGTTACGGCCGCATTCTATATTCTCGGAGCTTCAGTATTGCATGTGCAGGACCGAATTCCGGAGGGTTACCAAATGATTGAAACGTTATCTGGAATGTACACAGAGACGCTGGGTCCGGGTGCCAGAAATATATTTTTGATCTGTGCTATTGTTGTTCTGTTTTCAACACTTTTTAGCGCATTGGCAAGCTGGACCCGTATTTTTTCAGATGCATTCGGTAAGCTCGGTTTTTTGGATTTTCACGATATTGAACAGCGACGGAAAGCAATTGCTATATTCGCCTGGGTATTTCCACTACTGTGGGCATTGATGTTTCTGTTTGTTCAGCTTCCTGTATTAATGGTAATTATTGGTGGATTTTTTACATCCGTTTTACTTTTGATTGTTGTTTTTGCTGCTATACATTTCAGGTATAGACAGTTGAAACCGGAACTGGAACCGGGGACATTTTACGATATTGCTTTCTGGGTTAGTGTGATTGCAATATTACTCGCTGCGATTTACAGTATCATTCGATTTTTTTGATGGTTCATCTTATAAATTCACCGTCTAATCGCTTTGAGCGGTCTGACGGGTTCGATTTGTATCAATATAAACGACAACAGTTCACTAAAACCAAAATACCTCTAAACCGATGAAACAGTTAACAGTTCTCCTGATCACAACGCTCTTAATAACAGGTTTTACCGCCTGTCAGCAATCCAAAACTTCAGATGGTGAAACAACACTCACCAGAGAAGAGATCCTAAACGAATCGGAAGAAGACTTTGACAAAAGGATGGAGTGGTGGCGCGAAGCCAAATTTGGTCTGTTTATTCATTGGGGACCTTATGCCGTTCCTGCCGGTGTTTATAATGGAGAAAGACTTGAAAGTATTGGTGAATGGATCATGGAGCGGGCTGAAATTCCGGTAGAGGAATATGAACAATATGCCCGGCAATTCAATCCCACAGAGTATGATGCTGAGGAATGGGTTCAAATAGCCAAAGATGCAGGAATGAAATATATTATCATTACCTCTAAGCATCACGATGGATTTGCACTATGGGACTCTGAAGTAGGAGACTACAACTCGGTTGAATTTGCAGAAATTGGAAAGGATCTTCTTGCGGAATTGAAAGAAGCGGCCGATAAACATGATATAAAACTCGGTTTCTATCACTCCATCATGGACTGGCATCACCCTGATGCACAGGCACCACACTATCCCGATTATAATACCAGTGAAAAAATGAATCCAAATTTTGATCGATATGTGGAGGACTATCTCAAACCGCAGGTCAGGGAGTTGGTCGAAGAGTACGATCCTGCAGTGATGTGGTTCGACGGTGAGTGGATTCCGGAATGGACCCACGAGCACGCCGTGGATATGTATGTAATGCTTCGGCAGATGGATCCCGATATGATTATTAACAACCGCGTGGATGTAGGTAGGAAAGGAATGCAGGGGATGAATGAAGAGGGAGGCGAGTTTGTCGGGGATTTTGGCACACCTGAACAGGAGATCCTGGAAAGTACCAGTGATTACGACTGGGAAGCCTGTATGACGATGAATGATACATGGGGATACAAAGAGCATGACGACAACTGGAAATCAACCGAAACGTTGATACACAATCTGGTGGATATCGCCGCAAAAGGTGGGAATTACCTGTTGAATGTTGGTCCGACTGCCGAAGGTTTAATCCCGGCAGCAAGTGTTGAAAGACTGGCCGATATGGGAGATTGGATGGATATCAACAGTGAAGCGATCTACGAAACTGTGCGACTTCAAAATCATTTCAGGGAAGGTGAATCGATCCGATATACGAAGAAAAAAGGAAAACCGGTGTACTACGGAATCACATTGGAAGCTCCGGGAGAAACAGTACAATTCAGCTACCTGCAACCCGAAGAGAACTCAGAAGTTACGCTGCTTGGATATGATGAGCCATTGAACTGGGAGTTTGATGAGGAAAACGGACTCACCGTTCAAATTCCGGAAGAAGTCCGAAATAATGACAGTTTGAATACGGCCTGGGTGTTTAAAGTGACCGGAAGTGAGATTAGCTAATCATTGATCGATTGCTAAAAACAGTAGAAAAGATTTTGGAGTCTCTCTTTAAAAGGTAGTGGGAGAGGCGATTCACTCAAATCTCAATTTATTAAAACTTCAGTGACCGCTGAGTGAGGCAGAGAACTTTCCATACACTTAGATTGGCAGTGTTCTGCATCCATTGCGGTTCATCAAACTTCATTTTTAATCAATGAATAGATTATCTGTTGTAGTACCAATTGTAACTCTTTTATTCGGACTCATTTTATCTAACTGTTCGGGTTCTGGAAATTCCTCAAATGTACGCAGCTTGGAAGTTGAACATCTCACCAATCCCATTGGCATCGATAAGGAGAATCCCCGGTTTTCCTGGATTTATGATGATGAGGCAAGAGGAGCAGCTCAATCTGCATATAGAATTATTGTATCAGGCAGCGAAGAAAACCTTAAAAATGAGCAGGGTGATCTTTGGGATTCCGGCAAAATAAACAGCTCAAACAGTGTCAATATTCGATATGAGGGAGATGAACTTGAAAGCACAGAGAAATACTACTGGAAAGTGCGGATCTGGGATCAAAACGGAGAGCCTGCCTCATGGAGTGAAGTCCAGCATTTTCAAATGGGATTGTTAAATGAGGATGACTGGCAGGCGCAATGGATTACCACCCCGGACAGTACGGTCTCATCACCACTTTTTAGAAATGAATTTTCTATTGATAAAGAGATTGAATCGGCTACGGCTTTTGTAACTGGTGCCGGATATTACGAATTCTATCTGAATGGAGAGAAAGTTGGGGATCATGTTTTGGATCCTGCTATGACCGATTTCAGGAAACGAATTCTATATGAAACCTATGATGTAACCGGTCAGCTAAATGAGGGTGAAAATGCCTGGGGACTCTGGCTTGGAAACGGAGCGTTTCGGTTGAAGGCGGAAGAGGGACGATGGACCTGGTACGGCATGAACAATCAATTCGGAACACCGATGGGAATTGTTCAGCTTCATATTCAGTACGAAGATGGTTCAAATGAGATCATTGGCAGTAACGGTGATTGGAAAACAGATGCCAGTCCCATTATCTACAACAATGTCTACGGCGGTGAAGATTATGATGCCCGGCTGGAGCAGGCTGGATGGAATACGGTTGGGTTTGATGATTCCGCCTGGCAGTCAGTAGAAGTAGTTGATGATCCGGATGTAATTATGGATTCACAAGTGATGCCGCCGATTCGGGTGATTGAGACGATTGAACCGGTCACACAAGCCAATCCTGGATCAGGAACCTATCTGTATGATCTGGAACAAAACATCCCCGGCTGGTGGCGATTACAGGTTGAGGGTGAACGTGGAACCGAGATCAAAATTCGCGGGGCGGAAACGCTCAATAATGAACTCTTTCCCAAGCCGCTTAAGGAGGGCGACAGCCTCAGTACGAAACATCAATATCATGCAAATGTTTGGACAACCTATACTTTAAAGGGCGAAGGAATTGAAACCTATGAACCCCGATTTTTCTACTCCGGATTTCGATACATTGAGGTTCAGGTGGATCATCCGGAAGCAATTGAATCACTCAATATTGAAGGTCGGGTGGTTCATTCCGATTTGAAACGAACCAGCTCATTTAGCTCATCAAACACACTGTTGAATCAAATTTGTGAAGCAGCGGTGTGGTCTCAGCGTGGAAATCTACACGGATATCCAGAAGATTGTCCGCACCGGGAGAAAGGCGGTTACAATGGCGACGGACAGGTGATTGCCGAAACGTCTATCCACGATTTTGACATGCATGCACTCTATGCCAAATGGCTGAACGATATGAAGGATTCTCAGTATGAGAATGGCCGGATTCCGAACACATCTCCTCTAATGTTGGGCGGAGTAGGCGGGGGAATTGCCTGGGGAAGTGCGTACATTTTGCTGCCCTGGTGGATGTATCAATATTATGAGGATGCCGATCTTTTGGAAGAGCATTACGAAAGTATGAAGGATTACATGGCCTATCTCGAAAATCTTGCTTCAGAAAATGACGAAAATCCTGATGAAGAGTTCATCATTAATGAATTTGGTGGATATTGGGATTCTTTGGGTGAATGGGAAGCTCCGGTTCATGAGAGAACAGGGCCAATCAATCCACTTACGAACACCTATTATTGGTATCTGAATTCTTTAACATTTGCGAAGATTGCCGGGGTTTTGGGAAAAGATGAGGAGCGTGCAGAATACCTGGCCTTGGCCGATACGATCAAAAATGCGTTCAATGAAAAATTCTTTTTACCTGAGCTGAATCTCTATGGAACCGAAAAACCTGATCAGGGATATCTGTTGTTTGCGCTGAGTGGAGATATGGTTCCTGAAGATCGTCGCCAGGCCGTATTGGATCATTTAATTCATGATATTCAAGTGACGAGTGACGGTCATCTCGGAACCGGAATTTTGGGGACGAAGCATCTGATCAACTTCCTGGCTGAAGAGGGGCGCGAAGATGTTATTCACGAAGCAGTAACGAAAACAACATTTCCGAGCTGGGGGTACTGGATTGAGAACGGTGCGACTACTCTTTGGGAAAGCTGGGATGCAGAAAGTTCGCATAACCATCAGATGTTTGGTACAGTGAATGAGTATCTGTACAAGTACCTGGCAGGTATTCGATCTCCAATGAATGATGGGACCTCAACTGGATACAAAGAAATTCACATCAAACCGTACATTCCTGATGATATGGACTGGGCTGAAGCTTCTGTTGAAACGGTACGGGGAACCATTTCATCAAGATGGGAAAAATCAGAAAATAACCTGACTCTGGAGATTACGATTCCTGCAAATACAACCGGTAAAGTTAGTATTCCGAAATTGGATTGGAGCGAAGTTCAGGTTTCGGAAGGTGGAGATACGGTTTGGATCGATGGAGAAATCGTGGAAAATGATGCTCAAATTTCGGGTGGAAGAGAAGGAGACCGATTTATTGAACTCGATATTATGTCGGGCATTTATGAGTTTGAAGTGACTGGTGAAGAATAAGGGCAATCTGAACGTACTGTCTTAAGCATAGTTATTCTTTAAGAATCTGCCGGGCCTGGAATTCGCTTGGGGTCACCTTATAGGTCTTTTTAAAAACCTTGCTAAAATATGCCATGTTGTTGAAGCCGCATGCATATCCAACTTCCGAGATACTTTCGGACCGTTCGCGTAATAGTTTCGAAGCCTGCTTCATTCTGAAATCACCGAGATATTGCTGGGGCGATTGGTCGGCTGATTTCTTCAATTTTCGATATAAACGTGTACGATCCAAATGCAATGCTTCTGCCATTTCGCTAACGCCAAACTTGGGGTCAGCGAATTTCTTGGTGAGTACAGCATCTACTTCATTCAAAAATGGATCTGAGTGAGTCTCTCCAGTTGCACTATCCAATCCATATTCCAGGATATGCCGGCGAAGAAGCTGCCGTTTTTCGATAATGTTTTGTGCTCTTGTAATTAAAATTTCGGCATCGAATGGTTTAGTCAGGTAGTCATCAACACCCGTTTTAAGGCCTTCAAGAATATGTTGTTGTCCGGCTTTTGCTGATAAGAAGATGACCGGAACGGCTTCCAGCATCGGATCTTTTTTTAATTCTTCATTCAGTTTAACCCCGTCCATATTAGGCATCATGATATCAGAAATAATCAGATCAGGTTTCATTTCCCTCAATTGATGCAGTGCTTCTTCTCCGTCTTTCGATTCAATCACAGAGAAGTCATCTTCAAGAGTAGATTTGATGAATTCCCGCACATCCGAATTATCCTCAACCACCAATACGGTTGGTCTTGTATGATCCGGCTCGATCTGTTTATCTGACGAATGAATTTCTGAACTTTCGTTGTCTTTATACGTCTCAGGGAAATCATTCTCCCGGTTTTTTGAATGAGTAATGGGTGTTAAATCGGAATCATCAAAATGTTTACTCCTCTTTTTGAACCTGATTGAAAATGTACTTCCGGAACCAATCTTCGATTCCACTTTAATCTCACCCTTGTGCAATTCGACTAAATTTTTGACCAGTGCCAGGCCAATTCCGGTTCCTTCTGCAATTCTCGTTGAGGAGGAATCAGCCTGGTAAAACCGATCGAAAACATGGTCAAGTTCTTCAGCTTCAATACCAATTCCTGTATCTGAAATAGAAATCAGAATGTCATCTTTATCTTCTTCCAGTATCAGGCTGATTGTTCCACCGGAAGAGGTGAATTTAATGGCATTCGAAAGTAAATTTGCCAGAATTTTTTCAAATGCATCGGGATCGGCATAGATAAATAAATCATGATTGGGAGCCTGGAAATCCATTGTTATAGACTGACTCGTCATAAGTGGTTTAAACATTTCAGCAATGTTATTCGAGTACTCAATAAGATCGATTTTTTGGACGTCCAGGCTGAATTCGCCCGCCTCTAATTTAGAGAGATCCAGGATCTGATCGATTAAACGTTGAAGCCGGCGGCTGTTACTGAGAGCTCTTCGCAGGGTATTATGGATTTTTTTGGATGAGGTGTTCCCATTTTTACGCAACAGATTCTGTAACGGTCCGATGATAAGAGTTAAAGGAGTTCGAAACTCATGGGTGATATTGGTAAAAAATTGAGACTTGAGTTGATCAAGTTTTCGCAGCTTTTGTGCCTGGGCTTCTGTTTTTAGCTTTTCAGATTCTAACTCAGCGGTTCGCTCTTTGATGGACTGTTCCAACGTCTCTTCTCTTCGTTTCAGGCTATTTGTACGGTATTGAACGAGGGTGAAAATCAAAAAAGCAATGCCGGCCAAAACCATAAACCGAAACCATATTGTCTCATGGAAAAAAGGGAGAATCGTAATCGAAGCTGTTACAGGACTGGGATTCCATTCACCTTGTTTATTGGTTGCGAGGACCTCAAACTGGTAGCTTCCTGCGGAAACATTCGTGAAGAATGCAACCCGTTGTGATTCAACTTCCGTCCACGTTTCATTAAAACCTTTAAGCCGGTATTTAAAGTGAATTTTTTCAGCTCCGGTATAATTGATCCCGGTATAGGAAATGTTGAAATTGCGCTGCTGAGGTTCCAGAGTAAATTGATTGTTTTGTAATTGAATGCTCTCGTTCCCGGATCTTGTCTCTTCAATTAAAATTGGAGTTGGGGAGCTAAACTGCCTGAGGTTATTTGGATTGATTTCTACCAAGCCATCTTGAGTGGGGAACCATAATGTACCGTCGTGGGATTTAATCCCTGGAGTTTGTACGCCGCCATTCGCTTCACGATTTCGAAGTCCATCCTGCTCTGTATAAAAAACAGTATTGATCTCTGTAATGTCACCTCTTGAAAATCGCTCCAGGTCTGATCTCAACACCCAGGAAATTCCTTTATTGCCACTCATCCAAAAACGCCCGCTGTTGTCCGGGAGAATAACATGAACAGCATTATCATAGAGGCCAGTTTTCTCACTGTAAATGGTGATATGTTCAAAATCGGGTTGATCATTTTGAAGAGGTAAGCGGTTCAGGCCATTATCGCCGGTTCCAATCCACAGAGTATAGTTTGATCCATTTTTGGAGGCCGTTGTATCTACATGGATGTAGCGAACGAAATTGCTTGAAAGACCCTGTTCTGTAGTGAAGGATGTAAACGTATCGTCTTTATATCGAAGTATTCCACCGCCGTAGGTAGCCATCCAGAGTGTGCCGTTTGGGGCTTCAGAAATGTTTCGAATGGTTTGATCCGGATTGCTGACCTCAACAGGAATTTCAGACCACTTGCTATCCATATTTTCTTTCACGTACAGCCCGTGGTTACTTCCAGCCCATAATCTTTCTTCAGAATCCTGATACAAAGATTCAATACTGAGTGGCCGTGCACGGTTTGGTTTTTTCGGCGGAGTATCCCAGGGACGGAAACGTTTGTTTGATTGATCGAACCAAAAGATTCCGTGATCTGCAAGACTTACTAAAAGTGTATCAGATTCCAGTTGAAGTATGGATCGGGTTAACTGGTTCTTTACCTCGAATTCAAAGCCGGCGTTGACCTCTCCATTCTTTAATTGAGCGGGGCCTTTCCCATAGGTTCCAAACCAAATGGAGTGATCGGAGGCTTCATATACAGGATAAATATTTCTCATCGGTACTCCCTCTTCCTCGCTGTATGTTTTGAACAAGTTCGGCCTTAAACGAAAAATACCGAGGCTCGCAGTTCCAAACCAAAGCCCTCCCTCATTATCATAAAAAGTTGAAATAATGTGATTATCGAATGAGAAAACAGGTTGATGGTTATAAAAGATAGCCTGGTCGCCTAACACCCAGGTATCTTTTTGATTCTTTAAAAATGTTTCCCCGCCTATACTAAGAACAGGACGAGATCCATCCCTCGTCGTAATTTTTTTCAATGGGGTCAATCGGTTATCCGCGAGCCGGAAAAGCCCATTTGCTGACGTTGAAAGTACAACATCTCCTTTGTCTGTCTCAAAGAAATCAGTGATTAAATAAGGCTCAGGAATGCCCGTTTGAAGTTGATTAATTTGTCCATTTCCAAAACGATAAAGACGATTCTCCAAAGAAATAAGGGTACTTCCATTACGAAGTGTGAGAAATAGGAGTTCTTCATCTTCTGAGCCGGCATCCCTCGTGATGAACGTTTGAGTTTCACCATCAAACCGAAACAGGTCCTCTGTAATATCATTTCGATACCAGAGCGTACCGTTGCGATCAAACTGAAATTTATCGATATGCCCGCGAACGATCTCCGGGTGATATAATTGAAAGTTCTGATCCCTGTAGCTGACCAACCCATCGGTCGTGCCAATCCATAGTGTTTCGTCATCATTCCTGAAGAATGAAAATGCATTGGCACCATTATACCCGTCTTCCAGGGTAATTTTTTTAAAACTGCCATTCTTAAACTGAATCAGGTCTTTGGTGGTATTGATCAGGAAAAGGGAACTGTCCGGGGCTTCCGCAATATCGATGATGCGGTTACTGACCAGTCCATCGTACTCGGCTGTTTTAAAGACTTTAAATCGAACACCATCGAACCGAACCAGCCCGTCGTACGTACCAAACCAGATGTATCCCCGGCTTGATTGAATAATTTTGGTGATGCTGTTTACAGGAAGGCCGTCTTCTACCGTCCAGTGTTGGCTGATGAAGGAAGGCGATACAAAAATGTTTTCAGAGTTTTGGCTTTGGGCCAAACCGGGAGCTATGACTCCTGCCCAAATGATCCCGAAGAAACCAATTTTTATGATCCCAAATAGCCGCTGCATGTTTAAGAATTTCTATTCAACGAGTGGGCTTATATTAGTTGAAACACGTCTGTAAGTCAAATAAAGCCCGTCAGCAACATCAGGAACAGAGAACGCAACATGAGTGATACCACCCAATATCCCTTTTGCTGTACACTCACACATGGATAAGAATTCAAACGATGGCAAAGGGGATTCGGGCAAAGACCAGGGAAAAGATCTCTACGAATACGTGGATATCGAAATAGCCGCCCTGAAATCCATCCTTAAAAACAGAACGGCAGATTCCGCCCAACCTGCACCTGAACCTCCGGAGACGGATCCAAAAAAACCTGCGTCTGGCAACTAAACTTCAAAGATTGAACACTATGAATCCACTGAATTTCAATACCAGTTATTTATTAAGAGAAATAGGGACGATCCTTCATGGAATACATCCTTCATCCAAAGCAACTTCAGTTATGATAAACACATATTTGCGCCGCCTGCTTATAACCACATTGCTTTTCACCTGCCTTGTATCCCATGCATTTGCCATGCAGATTTTTGTGAATCTGTACACAGGAGAAACGATAACCGTGGAGGTAGAACCCTCTGACACAATAGATGGTGTAAAACAGAAAATTCAGGATCAAGAGGGCATTCCGCCAGACCAGCAACGGCTGTTTTTCGAAGGAACTCAACTGGAGGATGGCAGGACACTTTCTGACTATAACATTCAGGAAGAAAATTATCTCGACATGTTGGGCTCTATAACACCGGGAACAGGTAATATTTTGTATGTAGATGAAAATGTATCTGCCGGAAACCGGGATGGAAGTTCCTGGGGCAACGCCCTTCCGGATTTGTATATGGCGATGTTGTATGCAAGGGAAGTATATGATTCTGAAAATAACGGAACGCTTCAAATTTGGGTGGCGGATGGATTGTATGTTCCCACCAGCGATGATACCGACCGCGAGGCCACCTTCCAGTTGGATAACAATGTTGAAATCTATGGCGGGTTTGATGGGGATGCATCTGAAGATCAGCTTTCCGATCGTGATTGGGAAACCAACCTGACGATCCTCAGCGGGGATATTGACGGGAATGATACCACAACCGACGGAGTGGTGACCGACAGCGATAACATAAATGGAGACAACTCCTACCACGTGGTAACCGGCTCGGGCAGTGATGCAACCGCCATCCTCGACGGGGTTACCATTACGGGCGGGCTTGCCGATGGAGGAGGTACTCAAGGTGATGGCGGCGGGATGTACAACGTCGACGGCAGCCCCTCCCTGGCCAACCTCACCTTTTCCGGCAATTCGGCCGGTGACGGGGGCGGGATGGCCAACTTCGACAGCAGTCCCACCCTGGCCAACGTCACCTTCTCTGGTAATTCGGCCGATGGCGGCGGTGGGATGTTCAACTTCGAAAGTGACCTCACCCTGATTAACACCACTTTTTTCGGCAATTCGGCCGATGACGGCGGCGGGATGTACAACATCGAGGTAGGCCCCACCCTGGCCAACGTGATTATCTGGGACAACGAGGCAGACGGAAGCACAACCTCCGCATCGGCTTCTATTTATAACGCCGGGTCTGCTACACCTGTAATCTCGCACAGCCTGATCGCCAACTCCGGCGGCAGCGGAAGCTGGGACGGCGCCCTTGGTACCGACGACGGCAACAACATCGATGCAGATCCCGCAGTTTTCCGATCCGGGCAACGGCGATTTTACATTGATGAACAGCAGCCCGGCCATTAATGCAGGAAATAATGATGCATTGCCCGAGGGGCTCACAACCGACCTCGCCGGCAATGCCCGAATCTTCGATGGAGCCGCCGACCCCGATATTGTGGATATGGGAGCTTACGAATTCCAGGGTGATCCCGCAGGCACCATTAATCCGGATGGAGATAATATTCTTTATGTGGACCAAAATGTAGACGGCGGTGATGGCAGTGGAAGTTCGTGGGGCAACGCCATACCCGAGCTTGCCGATGCGCTGGCATGGGCACAAGACTGGGATGCGGATACCGACGGCACACTGCAAATCTGGGTGGCCGACGGACTGTACCTACCCACCAGCGATGATACCGATCGCGATGCCACCTTCCAACTGGTGGATGGCGTGGAAATCTACGGCGGGTTTGCCGGCGGGGGCGGGGAAAGCGATCTGGATGACCGCGACTGGACAGCCAATCTGACGATCCTCAGCGGGGATATTGACGGAAATGATGCCACAACCGACGGAGTGGTGACCGACAGCGGTGATATAGATGGAGATAACTCCTACCACGTGGTAACCGGCTCGGGCAGTGATGCAACCGCCATCCTTGACGGGGTTACAATTACGGGCGGGCTTGCCAATGGATTAGGTTCTCAAAGTGATGGCGGCGGGATGTACAACAACGCCGGCAGCCCCACCCTGTCCAACCTCACCTTTTCCGGCAATTCGGCCGAATACGGCGGTGGGATGTACAATAACGACAGCAGCAGCCCCACCCTGAGTAACGCCACCTTCTCCGGCAATTCGGCAAGTGAAAGCGGCGGCGGAGTGTTCAACGTCGAAAGTAGCCCCACCCTGGCCAACGTCACCTTCTCCGAAAATTCGGCCCATTCCGGCGGCGGGATGGCCAACGTGGTCAGCAGCAGTCCCAGCCTAATCAACGCCACTTTTTCTGGCAATTCGGCAGAATTTGCCGGCGGGATGTACAACTCCGCCAGCAGCCCCACCTTGAGTAACGTCACCTTCTCCGGCAATTCGGCAAACCAGGTAGGCGGCGGGATGTACAATTCCGGCAGCAACCCCACCATGGCCAACGTGATTATCTGGGACAACGAGGCAGACGGAAGCACAACTTCCGCATCGGCTTCTATCGTTAGTCTTGGCGGGTCTACACCTGTAATCTCGCACAGCCTGATCGCCAACTCCGGCGGCAGCGATAGCTGGAACGGTGACCTTGGTACCGACGACGGCAATAACATCGATGCCGACCCCCAATTTACCGATCCGGGCAACGGCGATTTTACGCTGACGAACACCAGTCCGGCCATTAATGCAGGAAATAATGATGCATTGCCCGGGGGAATCACGACCGACCTCGCCGGCAATGCCCGAATCTTTGACGGAGCCGCTGACCCCGATATTGTGGATATGGGAGCCTACGAATTCCAGGGTGATCCGTTGACGACTCCGGAACAGGTTGTGCTGAGCACACCTGCCGATGATGCAGAAAATACAGTACTGACCCCGGAATTTAGCTGGGAGTCTTTGGATGGCGCGGATGAATACTACCTGCAAGTCTCGCAAAATTCAGATCTGTCTTCTCTTCTGATTGATGAATCTGAATTGGAAAGTAACACTTTTGAACCAACCAGCGACCTGGATTACTCTGCGACCTACTACTGGAGGGTTCGCGCATCCAACGCGGCAGGGGACGGGCCATGGAGTGAGGTCTTCAGTTTTACTACTCTCCCGGAAAGCTCGGAGGTCGTCATTTTGACCGATCCGTCTGATGAAGCGGAGGACGTTCCACTGAAACCGCTCTTTGAATGGAATACTGCCGATGGTGCGGACAGCTATGATCTGGTCGTCTCCCCAAACAGCGATTATTCTGATCCGGTGATTGATGAGAACGAGATTGAGAATACTGAATTTCAAACCAATACGGATCTTGACTTTACTACGATGTACTATTGGAGAGTTCGGGGGGTAAATTCCGGCGGTACGGGGCAGTGGAGCGAACCGTTCAGCTTCACAACCCTGACCCGGCCGGAAGCGTCTGACAATCGTATTCTGCTGGCCAACACCGAATCCTACATGTTTACACCCTCTGATTTTGGTACAACCGATAACAGTTTCACAATTGTGATTGAAGATCTGCCCGGCGGGTTCAGCGGCCAACTTCAAGTTGATGGCAATAGCGTCAATACAGATGACGAGATCTCAGTCGGCGATATTGATAATGGCGATTTGATCTACACACCCCCGGCTGGTATCTACGGCTATGGGTACGACAGTTTTGAGTTCAGTATCGAAGATGCCGGTGGTAATCCCAGCGAAAACTCCTATACCATGAGCTTGGATGTGGCTGCAACCAGTGTCATGTTAAGCTATGATGGACCGGGTTGGCGATTCTTGAGCTCACCCTCCGATGGAGAGGCGGTCGGGGATCTCTTCAGCCCAATCTGGACACAAGGCTTTTCCGGTTCAGATAATCCTGCAGCAGACTTTCCCAATATTTACAGGCTCAACAAAGACGAATATGAATGGGAGCCGGTTGCAAGCGACAACTCTGCACTTGATGCCGGAGATGCGGTGATCGCCTATGTGTATGCAGACGATGACAACAACGGCTCGGATGATGGATTCCCTAAAACCCTGACCAGCTCTGCGATGAACTGGAATGAACTGGATGGGCTCTACGATGAAACGCTGGCCTATGACAGCGATCAGCAGGAAACCGGGGACAGCTTCTATCTGTGGGGCAACCCATATTCAATTGCGGTGGATCTCTGTGATTTTGAAATGACAAGCATTGCTGAAAACGCTTATTTCTGGAATCCCTCACTGAATGGGGGCAATGGTGGATATGAAAATCTGAGTTGTAATGTTGGCGAAGATGCGGTTGTACCGGTAGCTCCATTTCAGTCGGTCTGGTTGCGCATTACAGATATGAATAATGATATAGCTGTTCCGGCCGATGCCTACATAGAGGGAACAACAAATGGATACTTTAAAGGCAAAGCATCGCCAGATAACTTCCTGATTACGTTGAATGTGAGTAGCTGGGATCAAAAAGAAAATCATTTTGCTGCGAGCACAAGAATATTATTTGATGATGAAGCATCTGCCGGTTCAGACTTACTGGATGCTCCAATGTTAAGTTCAGCAGGGTTGGCGAATCGGTACCTGTCCTTCTTCTCGATGGATGATGACAATCAATCCTATGAGTTACAAGCTTTACCATCAATAATGGACGATAAAGTATCCATACCGCTGGATATTCAAACCACTGAAACAGGACAGTTTGAAGTGGACTGGTTGCTTCCGGAATCTCATGTTCAATGGCAGTTACTACCTGAGGGATAACGTAAGTGGCGAGGTAATTGAGCTGCGGGAGGGATCGACCTACCGTTTTGAGATTGATGAGGATCAAACCTCCAAGGTTTCAGGCGAAGAAAGATCCGCGAAGTCTTTAGGAGACTTCGCGGATCTGGAAGGGGCAACACCTCGCTTCGAACTGCTGATTACCGCTTCCGGCGTAGACGGCCTGACCGAACTCGGCGCCGTTCCGGATGATTTCACCCTGGCCCAGAACTACCCGAATCCCTTCAATCCTACCACAGTGATCAGTTATCAGTTACCAGTGAGCAGTGAGGTGAGGCTGGAGGTTTATGATATGCTTGGGCGGAATGTCGCAACGCTTGTGAACGCTCAGGTTTCGGCTGGGCGGCATACGGTGAATTTTGATGCGGGTGACTTGTCGAGTGGGGTGTATCTGTACCGCTTACAAGCTGGAAGCCAGATCATGACAAAGAAGCTAACGATTTTGAAGTAACATCGAACTCAAAAGCCCCGTTGGGTTTACTATCTATGGGAAACAGTAACTATTTACAGCCATTGCATTTGCCACGAAAAACCCGACGGGTCTCACGACTTGGAAAGAAAACCAAAACAAGAAGAATAACCACTTTTGACACTCTCGGCTCCGGCGAACCGGGCTACGGTGAGCATCACAAATCAAAACTTAATCAACCAATAAAATCCAACTATGAAAAACGATAAAAATCAAACCAACCCAACCCCCTGGCAAAGACCAGAAATTAAAATCTTGACCATCAGCAGCGGCACCCAACAGAACGGACCAAAAGACCCGCCGGATTTTGAGTCGCAGCAATCATGATCTCAATTGATAGATAAATAAATATGCAGTAAGTCTATCTAAGAAGTTAAAAGCGTAGAAAATTGAATGGTAAAATATTCAGGTAATTTCCAGAACTTTGCGAGCCGTCATACTATCCGAAATTAACACATCGATATTTTTCCCGGTCAACGCTCCGTGAATCACTTTTGCTTTCTTCGGGCCTCCGGCAATTCCCACAACTGTGTCGATCTGCATCATCTCCTCCGGAGAGACGCCGATAACCAGACTACTGTGTCGATCTCTGTTCATCTGCATCATAGAAACGCCGATAACCAGATCTTTTACTGCTGTATCAACCTCTTTTCCATCTGAATCATAAAAACGAAGGGCTATATCGCCTATAGCATTTGAATTGTAAATTTCATCGGCTATTTCATCCGAAATTTCTTCACCTTTCTTATTCAGAACCGGGTTTGTTTCAAGTGCGCCAATGCCAACATATAAAGTGTTCATATTTTTGAACATGTTGAGGGCATTTTTTACCTGGGGATCATCCAAAAGAACATCTTTTGCCTGTTTACTGCCCACAATTCCGGGAGCGGGAAGAAGCGTAAGTTTTGCATCAAAAAGCTGGGATAAGCGCCTGGAAATATCCGTTGCATGAGCCTTCGCTTCCGGCGGCCCCACGCCTCCTAACGCCTGAACGATATGAAGATTCTCAACCGGTTTGGGCTGCATTGAATCAACCATAGCTTGCAGAGTTGTTCCCCAGGTTACCCCGATGACATCGTCTTTTTGGGCAGTTCGATTTAGATAATTTGAGGCGGCGGCCCCGATCTGGCGCTTAATCATATCGGCAGACATCTCCGAGTCAGATTCGACAAGGACCACCTCTTTTAATCCAAATTTTTCCTCCAATGCATGTTCAAGCTCTACAAAGTTACTGTTGGGAGTTGCAATCGTAATCTGTACGATGCCCTGTTGACGGGCCTGTTTTAGCATACGAGATACTTTCGGGCGCGAGAGGTGAAGCCGGTCTGCAATCTCCTGCTGATTGTAATCTTGTTCGTAATACATGGAACTAATTTTACTAATCAGACGCACATCAATTGGATCTTTTGCTCGGGGCATAGTAGTTCGCTTATTTCAATTTTTTAATGTAACTAAATACTAAAAATACTGTTGATTTTTGCAGATGCTTTAATAACTTAAAATCAGCAATTATTCAAATATGAACAAATGTTCATGATTTTTTACTACAACCAGAAATTTAAATTAAGGCTTTACAAAACTCTGACCGTCATCCTGAACTTGATTCAGGATCTCCAGATACTGGCTATAAAGACGAATGGAGAATCTGAATCGAGTTCAGATTGACGAATAACCACGGTTTTGCAAAGCCTTCTAAATCTACCATAATGAAAATGAGTGTGATTCGATTTGGCGTCAGTTTTATTTTGCTGTCATTTTTACTTCAGCACAGTTTCACTTCAGCTATTCTTTTTGCCCAGAATGCGAATGGAGTTGCAGTTCAAGATTTAACTGTGGAATACTTCACAAATCCAGTCGGGATTGACGATTCCAATCCTCGTTTGTCTTGGAAAATTGAGAGCGATCAGCGAAATACGCATCAAACAATTTATCAAGTTCAGGTATCCAATAGTTCTGATTTTACTGATATTATTTGGGATACGGGAAAGATGGAATCTGACCAATCCATTCATATTTCGTATGAGGGGCCTGAACTGGAATCGCGTAAAAGATATTACTGG
Organism: Balneolaceae bacterium; assembly: GCA_034521495.1. Classification (NCBI taxonomy): domain Bacteria; kingdom Pseudomonadati; phylum Balneolota; class Balneolia; order Balneolales; family Balneolaceae; species Balneolaceae bacterium. The sequence goes on along the minus strand of JAXHMK010000016.1, from coordinate 76,094 downwards.
CGAACCCGGATTTGGGACAATCACGGGAACCAATCTGACTGGAGTGAACCGGCGTTTTGGGAGATGGGATTATTGAATGAAAGCGATTGGCAAACTGAGTGGATTGAACCGGGTTTTGAGCAGGATTCTACAATTTCACCTCCAAGCCCGATGTTTCGAAATGAGTTTGAACTGAATGGAGATATTGCAAGAGCACGGGTATACGTAACGAGCCATGGTGTTTATGAAATGCTAATCAACGGCGAGAAAGTGGGGAACCAGGAATTTGCACCCGGCTGGACGAGCTATCATAACAGGCTGCAGTATCAAACCTATGATGTTACTGAGCTGTTGAACACCGGTGAAAATGCTGTTGGTGTAATGGTAGGTGATGGCTGGTATCGCGGTTTTCTGGCCTGGGGAGATGCCAGAAATCATTATGGCAAAACATTGGGAGTTCTCGCACAAATTGAAGTGACGTATGAGGATGGTTCCACCGAAGTGATTGGAACGGATGAAAGCTGGAGATCGTCCACGGGACCGATCCTGAAATCAGATATTTATAATGGTGAAACCTATGATGCCCGACTTGAAAAAGAGGGATGGACGCAATCAGATTATGATGACAGCGACTGGTCGATGGTACAAATTGCTAATCACCGAAAAGATCACCTGGTAGCTCCCGAAGCGCCGCCGGTTCGAAAAATTCAGAGCTTAAAACCCATCGAAATTTTGGAAACTCCGGAAGGGGACACTGTGGTGGACTTCGGTCAGAATTTGGTTGGCTGGGTTCAAATCAAAGCTGAAGGGCCACGCGGAACGGAAATTGCACTTGAACATGCGGAAGTTCTCGACAAGGACGGAAATTTTTACATGGCAAATATCCGGGCTGCTGAACAGCTCAACACCTACATTATGAAAGGTGATGGGGTTGAAGTTTGGGAGCCAACATTTACCTTCCAGGGATTTCGATATGTGAAAGTGGAAGGCTATCCGGGCGAGCTCACGCTGGACGATTTAACAGCGGTAGTTCTGCATTCTGATATGGAACCGACCGGTCACTTTCAAACTTCCAATCCGCTCATCAATCAGCTTCAGCATAATATTGTGTGGGGGCAAAAAGGCAATTTTCTGGACATTCCAACCGATTGTCCGCAGCGGGATGAACGCCTCGGCTGGACCGGAGATATCCAGGTGTTTGCTTCAACTTCTTGTTTAAATATGGATGCTTCAGGATTTCTCACAAAATGGTTGCGTGATGTGGAAGCTGATCAGAATGAGGATGGAAGCGTACCTTATGTAGTTCCAAATGTATTGGGAGAACAGGCAGCCGGAGCTTCCGGTTGGGGCGATGCGAGTGTGATTGTTCCATGGGCTGTTTACCAGGCTTATGGAGATGAACAGATTCTTGAGACACAGTACGAAAGCATGAAAGGCTGGGTTGATTTCATGAAAAAACGTTCCGCGATGGATGAAACGACCTACCTGTGGAATAATAACTTTACATTTGGCGACTGGCTCTCGTTCAACAGCACAGCCTCCGACTATCCCGGTGCTTATACGGATAAAGCTCTGATTTCAACCGCATTTTTTGCCCATTCTACGGATCTGCTGGCCCGGTCGGCCCGGATTCTCGGAAAAGATGAAGATGCCCGGGAATATGAATCACTTTTTGAAAATATTAAGGAAGCCTTTCAGCATGAATATATGACCTCGAGCGGGCGGATCATGTCGAACACACAAACCGCTTATCTGCTTGCTCTTCAATTCAACCTTCTGACTGATGAGATGGAATCGAACGCTGCCGAATACCTGGTTTCAAGAATTAATGAGAGAGGGCATCTGACGACCGGTTTCCTGGGGACACCTCATCTCAACCCGATTTTAACTCAGTACGGACACGCAGATCAGGCCTACGAATTAATGCTCCGCAAAGAGTATCCGTCGTGGCTCTACCCGGTAACGAGAGGTGCCACAACCATTTGGGAACGATGGGACGGTATCAAACCCGATAGTACTTTTCAAAACCCGGGAATGAACTCATTTAATCACTATGCCTACGGTGCAATCGGCGAGTGGCTCTACAAATCGGTAGCCGGGATTGATCAGAAAACCGCCGGGTATAAAGAGATTTCCATTCAACCCGTCATAGGTGGAAAACTGACCCATGCAAAAGGTGTTTTGCAAACTATGTATGGAGAGATCGAATCATCGTGGAACCTGAACCAGGAAAATTTTGAATTTATCGTTGAGATTCCGGTGAATACGAAAGCGTACATTGTACTGCCCAATGCCGGTATGCAGCAGGTTGCTGAAAGTGGCGAGAGTTTACATCGTGAAACAGATGGAGTGGTGAATATATCTGAGCGTGAAAACAGTGTTGAGGTTGAAGTAGGTTCCGGCAGATATCACTTTTCATATCCCGCCGGTAAGCTGGCCTCTGATCTGGTCAATGCTTTGAATGTATCAACACCGTTGGAAGAGTTGATGAAAAATGATCAAGCCCGCTCCGTTCTGGAAAATTATATTCCCGACATGATTACGGGGGTTGCCTGGAATCAATATGGGAGTGCATCCCTTACAGATCTGGCAGAAACGTACCCGGATCAATTGCCGCCTCAAACCTTAAATGAGATAGATGCCAAATTGAGTACAATTGAGGTCGGAGAATCCGGTTCTATCCATGCAGATGAAACTCTCGCAATCCTTATTGCCAACAAAGAAACCAGGGAATTGTTGATAAGCGAACTGCCGGAATGGATGAACTCTCCGTGGCTCAGCCAGGTGATGGGATATCCGCTTGAAAGAGCAAATGAATCACTCCCCGATATCATAAAAGTTGATGAAGAGAAAATTGCTGAGATAATAGCTAAAATTAGTGCTCTTGCGGAGTAATTCTTGCTGAAATTCAAAAATCTGTAAAAATTTCAAATGCATTTTATTCATTGAGATAAATAGCGTATATACATGATTGTTTGTTAGTGAAACAAACTCCGATATTTACCAATTTGCAATCTCTCTATTTAACTAATTGATTTTCATGAAGTTTTATGTACGATCTGTTCAGGCCATCTGCCTGATGGCCATTGCTCTTATTCTGTTTCAGGCATGCTCAAACGAACGGCCGGGCGACCCGAAAATTCTTGTTTTTAGTAAAACAGCCGGTTTCCACCATCAATCCATTCCGGCGGGAATCCAGGCCATCCGGCAACTGGGTGTCGAAAATGGCTTTGAGGTGGATACCACAACCAATGCCAATATGTTTACGGAAGATTCTCTTGCCCAATATTCAGCAGTGATTTTTCTTAGCACTACCGGCGATGTTTTGAATCACTACCAGGAAGCCGATTTTGAACGATATATCCAGTCCGGCGGCGGATATGTTGGAATTCACGCCGCAGCGGATACAGAATATCACTGGGGTTGGTATGGCAAAATGGTTGGCGGATATTTCCTGGACCATCCCGGAATTAACGATCCGCATCCCAATGTGCAGGAGGGAACTGTTCATGTTGAAGATGCCACTCACTCATCTACAGAATTTTTACCGGAGGAGTGGAACCGAACGGATGAATGGTACAGCTATAAGGATTTCAATGAAGACGTAAATGTGCTTCTCTCGCTTGATGAAGACAGCTACCAGGGGGGAGCCGATATGGGATTTCACCCGATTGCCTGGTATCATAATTATGACGGTGGCCGTGTATTCTACACCGGACTGGGCCATACCAGTGAATCGTTCACCGAAGATCTGTTCTTGCAGCATCTTCAGGCGGGAATTCAATATGCTATTGGAGAGAATGAACTATTAGACTTCGATGAAGCCAAAACGGAACGCGTTCCGGATGAAAACCGATTTACCAAAACTCAACTGGTTCAGGGTGAATTTTATGAGCCGACCGAGATGACCGTTCTGCCTAACCTGGATGTTTTGATTGCCCAACGCCGCGGTGAAATTCTGTTTTTCAGTAATGAAGATTCAACAGTTAGCAGGGCCGGGTACCTGGATGTATATCATCAAAGCGATGCCGAAGGTGTGAATGCTGAAGAAGGCCTGATGGGAATCCAGGCCGATCCGAATTTTGAGGAAAACAATCATGTATTTGTGTTTTACAGTCCCGCTGATACTTCTGTCAATCGCCTTTCAAGATTTGTGTTTGACGGTGGAAAGCTGGACATGGAATCGGAAACCACGGTTCTCGAATTTTATTCCCAGCGGCATATCTGTTGCCATACAGGCGGTTCCATTGCGTTTGATAGTGACGGTCTTCTGTATGTCTCAACCGGTGATAATTCTACTCCGTTTAACCAACAGAATAGTCAGTATGTAAACAATGGATTTGCTCCGCTTGATCAACGAGAGGGATATGAGCAGTACAATGCGATGAGATCATCCGGAAATCCGAATGACCTGCGCGGAAAAATTCTCCGAATTCGGGTCAATGAAGACGGCAGTTACGAAATCCCGGAAGGAAATCTTTATCCCGAAGGGCAGGAGGGAACACGACCCGAAATTTATGTGCAGGGGAACCGGAATCCATATCGAATATCTGTAGACCAAAAAACAAACGATCTCTATTGGGGTGAAGTGGGTCCGGACGCCAATAATGACAGCCTTCAAACCCGGGGCCCGAAAGGTTACGATGAAATCAACCAGGCTCGTGAAGCCGGGAATTTTGGCTGGCCCATGTTTGTCGGGGATAATTATCCGTACGTACGGTTTGATTACGCCACTGGCGAATCAGCAGATCCATTTGACCCTGAAAATCCCGTGAATGATTATGAAGCAAATACCGGAAGGCAAGAACTCCCACCGGCTCAACCGGCATTTATCTGGTATCCGTACGGTACGTCTTCCGAATTTGGAGATATGGGATCGGGCGGACGAAACGCGATGGCCGGTCCGGTTTATTATGCGGATATGTACCCCGAAGAGACCCGACTGCCGGATTATTATGATGGAAAACTATTTATTTATGATTGGGTTCGCGGCTGGATAAAAGCCGTAACCATGTGGCCGAACGGCGATTTCTCGAAAATGGAACCGTTTATGCCCGGCACTGAACTGAATTCACTGATTGATATGGAGCTTGGGCCCGATGGACGACTCTACCTGCTTGAATACGGCAGCGGATGGTTCACCAAAAATCCCGATGCAGGCCTGTCGAGAATAGATTTTAATGCCGGAAACCGGCCGCCGGTTGTCCGCGATATAATTGTGGATAAGAGTTCAGGTACATTGCCTCTCACCGTAAATGTCTCAGCTGATGCAGCCGATCCTGAAGACACAGAATTAACCTATGTATGGAATTTTGGAAATGGAGAGACCGCAGAAACAAGCGAGCCTCAAGCAGAGGCAACATATAATGAGGTTGGCGATTATAGCATATCTGTAGAAGTGCGTGATCCACACGGACTTTCAGGTGTCGGTCAACCTGTTTCCGTATATGCCGGGAATGCTGCTCCTTTAGTTGATATAGAAATTGAAGGAAACAGCACATTCTACTTCCCTGATACACCTGTTTCTTATTCAGTCAGTGTTAACGATCCGGATGATCCGGAGGCCTCAGAAGATCTGTCTAACCTCTATGTTTCGGCCGATTATATTGAGGGGAGCGACATGGTTCAGGCTGATCAGGGTCACCAGGTGATGGCTGATGTAAATACCGCCCGGACCATGATTGAAAACCTGAATTGCCAGGCATGCCACGGTATTGATTCGGAATCGATTGGCCCGTCGTATACTGCGGTCGCTGATTTTTACGAAGATTCCTCTGATGTAACTTCACATCTCGTCAATAAAATCATAAACGGCGGTTCAGGCGTTTGGGGTGAAACCGTGATGCCGGGACATGTAAACCTGAGTGAAGAAGATGCGGAGATGATTGTAGAGTGGATTCAGGCTTTAAACGATGAGCAGGCTGAAAATCAATCACTGCCGGCTGAAGGGACTATTGAGCCCACTCTTGGCAAGCAAGCCACACCAAATGGGTTGCTGATTTTGTCTGCGAGTTATACAGATCAAGGTGGTTCTAATGTGAAGCCATTAACAGGCAGTACCAGTGTATATCTCAGAAACAGTACGATGTCGTTCGAGCAGGCTTCAAATCTACAGGAGTACACAACTATGACATTTGGAGGCAACTTTTTGATGATGGTACCAGAGGACAGGGGATCATTCAGTATCAATGATATTGATCTGACTGATATCGGAGCTGTATCCATTATTGCCGGATTACAGGAACCATTAGCAGGAGATATCAGCTTTGAATTACGATTAAATTCACCTGACGGAGAACGTATAGGTGAAGCTATCTATGAACCGGGTGGAGAATTTCAAACCCCACAAGGATTTTTAGGTTATAACCTGACATTCAATTTATCCTCCTCAATCCAGGGTGATGAGACTCAGGATCTCTATATCGTCAGTCAACGAGAGAATGGGGCCGCCGGAACGTTTATTCTCTCAAATATTCAGTTTAACCCGGCTCAATAATCTAAGTTGGGTTGGATCTTTACGTTTAAACAATCGAGATAGATTTTTAAAAAGATTTGAGCTTTAGCAGTTGAACTGTATATTATAGGAACAAAAATTCATTCATGAACATATGTTCATGATTAGGATTTTACATTTAGAGTTGAAAGTATATACGGCGCTATAAAAAATGGGACAGTATTTTGTCACAGCAACATCAAATCTCGAGAATATGAAAGTTCATGTAGGTTGCCGAACGTTTTATCTGGTGTCAATTTTAATGATGATGGTTTTTAGTTTTGCAGCCGTCAGTATTGCATTTGGAAACCCAATCCAGCAGAATCAAAGCTCACAAACAACCCTCACCGGGCTTCAAACAGAATACACGGATACACCACTGGGTATTGATGTTGAACATCCGCGTTTTAGCTGGCAGATGAGTGCACCGGACGGCGGTCATGGTTACTTTCAAACTGCCTATCAAATCGTGGTAACCGATTCTGATGGAGATGAGGTTTGGGATACAGGACGTGTAGAAAGTGATATTTCGGTTCACATTGAATACGCCGGTCAAGCAATTAAACCTACCACCCGGTATAAGTGGGAAGTAATCGTTTGGGATCAGGATGGAAATCCGGTCTCTAATTCCTCATGGTTTGAAACCGGATTAATGAATTCAAACCCGGATTTATCAGCTTGGGACGGAGCCACCTGGATTGGGGGAGCTGAAAAAGACGTCCTGGAAAGCGGAACTCCGGCATCCGAAGGGGAGAGGGCGAAACAACGGTCTGTGCCAAGAGATAGGTTTTTCCGTTTGTAAGATCGATAAACAGCTATGGTAAAAAATTTAGGCAATATTAAAGTAGATTATTGGAGTGGCAATCTCTCTAAAAGAGAAACCCCTTAGAGTTTTGTTTTTACATGACTGATTAGGGGCAGGCCAGTTTTTATTAAGTGGTTGATTAATATTAAAAGAATTGATGAGTAATTTTTTTAAAAAATTAGATGCACGCTTAGACACGATTGACGAGTACGAACGCGAACCAGTCCCTGAAAAGAAACTCAAGGGCTGGAAAGGGTTTTTGGGAATGTACGCCGGGGAGCATACGGCGGGAACGGAATTTGTGATTGGTCCGCTTTTTGTGGCTCACGGCGTTGCGGCAGGAGATCTGATCTGGGGATTGATCGTTGGAAACGTGTTGGCTGTTTTGAGTTGGGCTTTCCTTTGTGCACCGGTTGCCGTTCGAACAAAATTGACTCTCTATGAGCAACTCAAGAAAATATGCGGGTCAAAATTATCAACCATCTATAATATTGTTAATGCCATTATGTTCTGCTTTTTGGCGGGATCCATGATTGCTGTTTCGGCGACTGCTGTGGGATTGCCGTTCGGTATTCCCATGCCGGAACTGGGTGATTGGCTGCCTACAAGTTTTAGCTGGATCGTTACGGTTTTTATTGTGGGATTGGTGATTACGACGGTTGCCATTCTTGGATATGATTTTGTAGCGCGTTTTGCCAACATTGCATTTCCCTGGATGATTTTGGTGTTTATCGCCGCAGGATTAGCCGTACTTCCTCAATTAGGTGTGAATTCTGTATCCGATTTCTGGACAGTAGCCAATGAAAAAATCTGGACAGGTGTACCGGCATCCGGGCAGAGTAAATTCACCTTCTGGCACGTGATGTTCTTTGCGTGGTTTGCCAACATGGCGATGCATATCGGGATGTCAGACATGTCTATTCTCCGGTATGCAAAAGATTGGAAGATGGGTTTTTCATCCGGAACCGGAATGTTTTTCGGTCATTTTATCGCGTGGATTGCATCCGGAATTTTAACGGCCGCAGCTGCCGGTGCCATTGCTCCGGGAATTATTGCGTACAACAGTGCAGGCGTGGCCGGTGCCATCTGTGTGGTGATTGCCGGATGGACCACGGCGAATCCTACAATTTACCGGGCGGGGTTGGCTTTTCAATCGGTAACGCCGAATTGGAAACGCTGGAAAGTGACACTTTTTACAGGTTTGGTTACATCCATTGCTGCTTGTTTCCCCGCATTAGTGATGCTTCTACTTGATTTTGTAGCATTGTACGGATTGGTCCTCATGCCGATGGGCGCTGTCATTTTCCTGGATGTAATCGTATTCCCCAAAATCGGGATGAAGAGCAACATCGCCGAACTGGCCAATCTCGATTTCAATTGGGCGGCTGGCCTGACCTGGTTTGTGACCCTGCTTTTATGCCTGTTTATTAATTTTTATATGGGAATTGAAATTTTCTTCCTGGGACTGCCGGGTTGGTTTATCGCAATCATTTTGTACTTCGGATTAAGCAAATATTATCAGAACAAAGTCAGTAAATCTCATGTTTTAGAAACAGTCTAAAATAAGATCTTCGGGAAAACTCCCCTCTTGAGAGGGGACAGGTTAAATCGCGTTTAGCGATTTGAACAGGGGTGTGTTAACGGAGCATCGCTTGGTTTCGTACCAGGTTCTAAGGTTATGTAATGCGAACCCACCCCGAGCTTATCATGACGGCTTACGCTGTCATGATTTCGCTTTCCCCTCCCGGGAGGGGAGGAATTAACGACCTGACAGGTTGCATTAATAGAATTTTTAAATCATCAAATAGAAATCAAATAAATGAGTAAAAGCACAACAGAACATTATTTCAGAACAGTAGAAAGCAAATGGGAAGATCAAAAAGCCAATGAGATGGATCTCCTTGAGCGGCTTGTCTATCGCTCCAATTTGTTGGGAAGTGATGCCTACATCAACAATACGGGCGGCGGAAATACATCCAGTAAACTGATTGAAACAGATCCACTGACAGATGAGGAAGCGGAAGTGCTTTGGGTGAAAGGTTCAGGGGGCGATCTCCGAACCGCTAAAAAACCAAACTTCGCATCTCTCTATCAGGAAAAACTATTAAAACTGCAGGATGTCTATCAATCCATGGATAATACCGGGCTGAAGACGCCGGCTGAGGATTCCATGACGGGGATGTACCCGCATTGCACATTTAATTTAAATCCGCGGGCACCTTCTATCGATACACCACTTCACAGTTTTATTCCGTATAAATTTGTGGATCATACGCACCCGGTTCCTGTAATCGCCATTGCAACGGCAGATAATGGACCAGAGCTGACAAAAGAGATCTACGGTGATGAGGTAGTTTGGGTGGACTGGATGCGTCCCGGTTTTGAGCTGGGATTGAAACTCCAGGAAACGATTGAGGAAAATCCGGGAATCAAAGGCATTATTTTAGGAGGACATGGACTGATCAACTGGGCGAATGATGATAAGGAGTGCTATGAGTTGAGCCTCGAGCTGATTAACCAGGCGGCTGAATATCTGGCTGATCATGAAAAAGGAGAAGATTCTTTCGGAGGAACAAAGTTCGAATCACTCAAAAAAGAAGAACGGCGTGCGGTTTTGTCTGAAATTCTGCCGTTTTTGCGGGGACAAGTCAGTCAGCAAAATCAGTTTATCGGAACCATTCAGGATGATGATGTAACGCTGCAATTCATCAATTCAAAAGATGCTTCACGTCTTGCTGAGTTGGGCACATCCTGTCCGGATCACTTCTTGCGAACGAAAATTAAGCCGCTGTATGTGGATTGGAATCCTCAGAATGATTCACTTGAAGATTTGAAATCTGAGATCTCCTCCGGCCTGGAAAAATACCGCGATGATTATGCAGATTATTACAACAATCACAGTGATGAGGATTCGCCGGATATGCGTGATCCGAATCCGACCGTAATTTTAATTCCGGGACTTGGAATGGTGACCTGGGGCAAAAACAAAAGTGAATCGCGCGTAACAGCCGAATTCTATACGGCTGCAATCGGTGTGATGCGGGGAGCCGAATCCGTTGCCGAATACACCGCAATTTCAAAGCAGGAAGCCTACGATATTGAATACTGGGCGCTTGAAGAAGCGAAGCTGCAGCGAATGCCGCCCGAAGCTGAATTATCACGACAGGTTATTGCAGTGATTGGATCTGGAAGTGGAATCGGCAAAGATTTAGTTCCGAGATTGATCGACGAAGGAGCAACGGTTGTAGCTCTCGATCTCGATGAAGACGCGGCAACAGCCACAGCCAAAGAAGTTTTGGATGATATCGGAATGGGAATCGGAGTGGCCGGATCAGATATAAGCGGCTCTGGTGATATCATTGGATTGCAGTGTGATATTACAGACCGGAAAACTGTTCAGAAGGCACTTCAGGATATCGTGATTGCTTATGGCGGATTAGACAATGTGGCTGTAACCGCAGGTCTCTATCCAACGCCCGATGAGGCTGGAAATGTGAGTGATTCAGCATGGGATAAAAGCTTTGCCGTGAATGTAAAAGGAAACTTTATCGTAGCGGATGAGGCATCCAAAATCTGGAACGCCCAGAACCTGAAAGGAAGTATGGTGATTGCCACCAGTGCCAACGCTGTAGTACCCAAAGATGGAAGTTTTGCCTATGATACAAGCAAAGCGGCTGCGAATCACCTGGTGCGCGAGCTTGCAATTTCACTCGCGCCAAATGTTCGGGTGAATGGTGTGGCTCCGGCAACCGTGGTTGAAGGAAGCAGCATGTTTCCGCGAGACAGAGTGAAAGCATCGCTCACGAAATATGGAATTGAGTTTGATGATGACGAAAGCACGGAATCTCTGAAGGATAAACTGGCTGAATTTTATGCGAGCCGGACCCTTACAAAGAAACCGATTACGCTTGAGCAACAGACCGAAGCGTTCTATCAATTGCTGAGTTCGAAATTTGAAAATACATCCGGCCATATCATTCCTGTGGATGGTGGCCTGAAAGAGGCATTTTTGAGGTAAGAATAAGACCCGTCGGGTTTTCCTTTTTTTGGATATTACCTTAGATAGTGGTTGGTTTTCCATTCATATGATAAACCCGACGGGTCTCACGAGAGTTCGGGTTACGAGCATATATTCGCAACTCTGCCAGGACCTTTCGGACTCTGGTAGGTTGCTTAATGTTTAAATTTATTAGCATGAAAATTCTTTTAATCATCTTATCAATTATTGGGCTGGGGCTCACAATCATTCCATCAATCCTTGTATTTATTCAGGATATTACCCTGGAATCCCACAAACAGTTTATGCTTTTTGGGATGATTTTATGGTTTGTAACTTCTCCGTTTTGGATTAAGGAACAGAAATTGTAAAAAAGATCCACGAAGTCTTCAAAAGACTTCTCGGATCTTATATCAGCACCAAACATAGACATGGTATTTTTTCTTGCTGGCATTAAATATAGTTTTAATAAAAAATTTTGAATCAGGTGAAGAGTTTAGAAATCACACGAAAAATACCATGTCTCTCAAATAAGAATTTATTGAAATGAGAATTACTAAGGAACAAATACTCGATCACAATCAGAAGCAATCCAGGAAACATGAAGATTCGTTTTCCTTTCTGTCAGATCAACTAACATCTCAAAATATTGATGTGGAAGTATTGGTCGATCAAATCGCTTCCTTTCAAATTGCAATTCCAAGCTGGGCATTAGGAGCGGGAGGGACCCGATTCGGACGATTTCCAATCGGTGGCGAGCCGGGAAATCTCACAGAAAAGATTGAAGATGTTGGATTGATTCATGCACTCAATCGATCCAGCGGAGCAATTTCCCTTCACATTCCCTGGGATATTCCGAATGATTCGGCTGCAATTAAAGAGTTAGCCGATGATCTGGATATTACGTTCGATGCGGTCAACTCCAATACGTTCCAGGATCAGAAAGACCAGGAATATTCGTATAAGTTTGGTTCTCTTTCTCATACGGATCCAAAAGTCCGAAAGCAGGCGATTGATCATAACATTGAAGTGATCAAATATGGTGAAGCGCTTGGCTCAAAAGCGCTGACGGTTTGGCTGGCGGATGGATCTGTGTTTCCGGGACAGCAGAATTTTAGCAAAGCTCTGGAACGAACTCATCAGTCGCTCGAAGAGATTTACAATGAATCTGCCTGATGATTGGAAAGTGTTAATCGAGTACAAACCCTACGAGCCCAATTTCTATTCCATGGTCATTCCGGATTGGGGGACCTCGTTTTTACTGGCTAACAAGCTTGGGCGAAAAAGCTAAAACATTAGTTGATTTAGGTCACCATCTGCCTAATACCAACATTGAACAAATCGTATCCATTTTATTGATGGAAGGAAAGTTAGGCGGCTTCCATTTTAATGATTCAAAGTACGGCGATGATGATTTGACAACCGGCTCCATCAAACCGTATCAACTGTTTTTAATTTTCAACGAACTGGTTGAAGGAACAACCGGGAAGAATGATCTGGAGCAAAATATTTCCTGGATGATCGATGCGAGTCACAATGTGAAAGATCCGCTTGAAGATCTGCTTCAATCCGTGGGGGCGATTAAAAAATCGTATGCGCAGGCGTTGTTGATTGACAGGAAGAAACTTTCTGAAGCGAGGCAGGACAATGATCCCGTAGCCGCACAGGAATGTTTGCAAGATGCGTATCAAACAGATGTTCGTCCGCTGCTTCGGGAATCGAGAATTCGTTCCGGTGCTGCAGCGAATCCGATTGGGTTATTCAGGGAATTGAATGTACGCCGGGAGTTAATTAATGAACGGGGTTCAGATACAATTGCAACTGGGTTGTAGTTACTCTCCTCTTGCCTGTCCCGATGATTTTAATCGGGGAGAGGAGACAGACAGAATCACGTTCAGTGATTCTGTCAGAGGTGTGTTCACGTGGTTGAGACTTAAATCATGAGAACCCACCCCGAGAATTTATACTCGTTCCGAAGCTCCGGCTTCGGAATGCCAGTGAGAAGCTCCAGCTTCCACTTATTTATGGATGCCAGAAATCATAAGGAGTTCAAAGAATGGAAGCAAGAGCTTCCTGATATGCGTTACGAAGGAGGACCTTCGTAACGAGTAATAAGTCATAAAAATCAATTCATGCCATCACACAAACCCGTAACAGCAATTTTCGACATCGGTAAGAGCAATAAAAAGTTCTTGCTGTTTGATGAGGATTATGCTGTTATTGAAAAGCATCAAACCAAATTGGAGCAGACGGTGGATGATGATGGTGATCCATGTGAAGATCTGGAAAGGCTGGAAACCTGGATTAAATTTCAATTTCAGAAGGCTCAAAAGAAATACGAAATTCAAGCTCTGAACTTTTCAGCGTATGGAGCCAGTTTTGTGCATATTGACAAAAACGGCCAGCCGGTAACTCCGCTTTATAACTATCTAAAGAACTTTCCGGAGGAACTTTTAGACCAGTTTTACAAATCCGTGGGCGGAAGAGAGAAGTTTGCACTGGAAACCGCATCGCCGCCGATGGGAATGCTGAATTCCGGATTGCAACTCTATTGGCTAAAATATCAGAAGCCGGAGATCTTCAAGAAAATCAAAAATTCTCTTCATCTGCCAAACTATTTGAGTTACTTGTTCACAGGAAAAAGTATTTCAGAACTGACCAGCATCGGGTGCCATACAGGCTTGTGGAATTTTGATGAGATGGATTATCATTCCTGGGTTAGAAAGGAAAAAGTTCAATCTTTGCTTCCTAATCCTCAGCCTGTCACAGAAATTGTTGAGAAAAATGGTGTCAAAATTGGTCCGGGAATTCACGATAGTTCAGCAGCTCTGGCTCCATATCTCATTGGATTAAACGATCTGTTTATGCTGATTTCAACCGGCACATGGAGTATCACATTAAACCCGTTTAATGATGAACCGCTGACATTCAAAGAGCTGGAGAAAGATTGCCTCTGTTATTTGGATATTTTTGGAAACCAGGTGAAAGCCTCGAGATTGTTTTTGGGGGCTGAGTATTCACATCAGAAGAAAAAAATTTATCAGCATTTTTCAGTTAATGATAAGGGGCCTTGGATGAATTCGGATGTAGATCTGCTGAATAGATTGATTGAAACTCAAAAGAATGAAAAAAGATTAGAACTTGAAGAAGCATACAATTCAGGTCCGTTTCCGCAAAAAAAAGCCGGAGATTGGCAGTTGGATCATTTTTCGTCTGCGAAGGAAGCCTACCATCAGTTAATGTTAGACTTAGTGTCAATTCAGGCGGAATCGATCAAGCTTGCGGAGGGATCAAAGAATATTGACAAATTGATTGTAACCGGGGGCTTTAGCCAGAATGATCTGTTTGTCTCACTTTTAGCTTCATTTTTTCCCGATAGAAATATTTACACAGCGAAGCTTTCGGATGCATCTGCTCTCGGTGCAGCAATGGTAGTCAATAATATGGCAGTCCATCTTGAACAAAAAGAAAAACTAAAAACATTATTGGGATTTAAAAGGCACTGGCCAATTAAAAGGCTTACTAAAAAATAATATTTATGGATATTTCACGAAAAGAATTTATAAAACTAAACGCTTTGGTAGCAGCCGGTCTGCCCTTTATAAAACTCTCACGATTAAACGCCAGTGCAGATGAAATAGAATCTCTTTATGGAGGTTTTACATCACCGCCCAATGCTGCAAAACCGTTTGTTCGCTGGTGGTGGAACGGGAATAAGGTCACAAAAGATGAAATCGTGCGCGAGTTGGATCTGATGAAAGAAGCTGGTATTGGTGGTGTAGAAATTAACTCCATTAAGTTTCCGAGTAATGCTGATGCTATGGGCATACCATCGCACGAATGGCTAAGTCCGGAGTGGATTGAAATGGTAGAAACTACGGTAAGTGCTGCTGAAAAACGAGGTATAACCTGCGATATAATCGTAGGGTCCGGATGGCCGTTTGGAGGCAGGTTCCTTGATAAGAATGAACAAACCCAGCTAATGACTTTTGGCACAAAAAAGCTTCAGGGGCCACAAACGAAACAGTTCAGCCGGTCTGACCTGCTTGATTCGATAGAACTCGAATTGCATTCCAAGAATGAAGACCTAATTAAAGAACTGGTATTCCTTCGGCTTGCTCCAGCCCGAATGGAGAAATTTACCATGGGAGAAGATCTATCCGCGAAACTTAATGGTGATAATATCACAATTGAAGTACCGAATGGAGAATACGTCCTTTACTATATGGTGAAATTTACCGGATTCCAGGCGGTGATTAACGGTGCTCCCGGTGCTGATGGGCCTGTCTTAAATCACTACAATAAAGATGCAGTGGAAAAGTATTTAGGACGGATGTCGGATAATATGGAATCACAGATGGAGGGACTGGGTGAATCATTCCGAGCTATGTTCTGCGACAGTTTGGAATTGGAAGGTGCCAACTGGACGGATGATATGCTCGAAGAATTTGAGCGTAGAAGAGGCTATTCGCTCTATCCATACCTGCCCTTTGTGCTATTTAAAACCGGCCATATGGGCAACCCGGTTGATGATAGCGGTGGATCGGAACTTACCCAGACAGTGCAGGAAACAATTGACAGTGTTCGATACGATTTTTACAAAACACGTCTGGAACTGTTTAACGAACGATTTATACAAACCTTTAATGATTGGTGCCACGAGCACAATGTGGAATCAAGAGTGCAAGCTTATGGCAGGGGCTTTCACCCGATTGAATCTTCGATGGAGATCGATATTCCGGAATGTGAAACCTGGCTGCGGTCAACAATAGGGGGGATCATTTCGAAGAAATTGGTTTGCAGGGAAGAGCCTATACTATGGTCAATAAATTTGTTTCCTCAGGTGCAAGACTGGCTGGGAATAAACTGATTAGCTGTGAAGAGATCACCAACACGGGTTACGTTTTCAATGCATCGCTGGAGGATATAAAAATTGCCGGTGACCAAAGCAATTTGTCCGGCGTGACGCACTCTATATTACATGGCTTTAATTACAATCCCGAAGAAGCTGAATTTCCTGGCTGGATTCGCTATGGAACATACTTTAATGAACGCAATACATGGTGGCCATACTTTAACAAATGGGCTGACTACAAAGCGCGGTTATCATATCTTTTTCAGAACGCCGAGCTTGTTTCCGATATAGCCGTCATGCATCCACTGGCTGATATGTGGCGCAAATATGGACCGCAACGTGATCCATTCCCACGACTAAACTATCCAGACTATCAGCATAATGTTTGGGAAGCAATCCACCAAAATGGTAATGGGTGCGATTATGTGAGTGAAAAGATTATACAAGAGGCTTCGTTTAATGAGGGAATGCTCCGTTTTGGAGACCGAAGCTATAAGGCAATTATTTTGCTGGAAGTCGATAGCATAGAACCGGATACCGCACGAGCATTAGCAAAGTATGCGGAATCAGGTGGGAAGATTATTTTTATTGACCGGGCGCCACACCAGGCACCGGGTCTGCAAAATAAAGCTCGAAATGATCGGCAAGTGAATCAGTCGGTTCAGCGGTTATTAAATCAGTTCTCTGAGAGTACCGGTATTTATCCTGCGCCCGGGAATGAAAAGCTTATCGACTGGTATAGGGGAATACAGTCTGGATACGATCTTTCGCCAGATATTATGTTTGATGAATCAAGTGCATATGTAAGCCAGTTACATTACCGGTCAGGTGAGAAGGATATCTACTTTTTTGCCAATTACAGCAATCATATTGTTTATTCTTCAAAAGTGACTTTCAAGAGGAGCGACAACCGAGTACCCTGGCTTTGGGATCCGGAAACGGGTGATCGATATCGCTACCCTTTAGAGAATTCGCCAAATGAACTTCAATTAAGATTGGCACCGGCCGAGACTAAACTTATTGTTTTTGACGAACCAGCGGAGGCCGAGGAGTGGAGCATTCCAGAAATCAACCCATCGAAAACAGAATTGTTAAGTGGTCCGTGGGAGCTTACTTTAGATCATGTGGATGGTACAAGTAGGTCGGTAAAAATGGAGTCGCTCAAAGGGTTTGATACGGATCCAGATCTACAATCATTTGCAGGTGCAGCAATCTATAAGAAGAAATTTGAAGTTCATGATCCCGAACAATTTACTTTCTTGGATCTGGGAACAGTTAAGGGAATTTCAGAAGTATCGATAAACGGAAATACCCGAGGCTCTCACTGGTATGGTCAACATCTTTATGAAACAGGAAATTCGCTTGAGCCCGGTGAAAATGAGATCACAATTAAAGTTACAACGGTATTAGGTAACTATGTGAAATCACTTACAGATAATGAAGTTGCACAAAGGTGGACTGGGGGACAAGAGCTAAATAAAACGGGACTTATTGGTCCTGTAAAACTAATAAGGTAAATATATAACCTTATATTATATGATTACTAAAAATCAAAAATAGCTAAGGAGTAATTATTCAGATTTCTCTATTCATAACCTGCTTTAACGATACCCTTTTCCCGGAAACGGGAAAAGCGATGGTACAGCTTTTAGAACGGCTCGGCCACACTGTTGATTTTCCCCTCGAACAAACCTGCTGCGGGCAGATGCACTACAATACCGGTTACCAGGAAGAAGCGATACCGCTGGTCCGGAAATTTATAAATGTTTTTGAAGATGCGGAGGCGATTGTGGCTCCGTCGGCATCCTGTGTGGGAATGGTTCATGAGTTTTACGGAAAAGTAGCCAAGCGTTCAGGGGATGATAAATTAAAAAAACAGGTTGACAAGATTGTTCCGAAAGTGTTTGAACTAACGCAATTTTTAGTGGATGAATTAAGTCTAGAAGATGTTGGAGCGTACTATCCCCATCGGGTTACGTATCATCCAACGTGTCACTCGTTACGAGTTTTGAAAGTGGGCGATGCCCCGCTGAAACTCCTCAGAAATGTAAAGGGAATAGATCTTGTAGAACTGCCAATGGCTGAAGAGTGCTGTGGTTTTGGAGGCACATTCGCCATAAAAAATGCGGATACCTCAATGGCTATGCTGGGAGATAAAATCCGCCATATAAAAGGAACCGGCGCCGAAGTCTGTTCCGCTGCGGATAACTCCTGTTTGATGCATATTGGTGGTGCGTTAAGCCGGCAAAGAAGTGGAGTAAAGCCAGTTCATATTGCAGAAATTTTGGCCTCAACGGAGGAATAATCTCCCTTTCAGGGGAGACAGTATTTCTCAAAAGTTCTTGAGAAATACAGAGGGGTGTCACGTGAGACGTAAACCCATCCCTCTGCTTACACTTTCATGATTTTACGGAACTCAACAAAGTTTTTTAAATGTGCGAAAGGATGGTACAAGTTGCAAACTTGCACCAGTTATGGGGTGTGTTTGGCACGACACGGACCCACCCCGAGTTTATCATGACGGCCTGACGCTGTCATGATTTCGCTTTCCCCTCCCAAGAGGGGAAGATTCTTGATTTAATGATTATTACCTATGAGAAAATCTGAACAAACACCGACATTTGAAGATTCGGCAAAAGCATATTTGTCGAATACGCAACTTCGAAAGAATATTGGCCACGCGACGCATACGATTCGTGAGAAACGAAAAGGTGCCGTGGATGAGATGCCGGATTGGGAGAAGCTTCGGGAGGCGGGAAGTCAGATCAAGACGCGGGTGATGCGGCACCTCGACAAGTATCTTCTCCAGCTTGAGGAGTCTGTTCAGAAGGCCGGCGGACACGTTCACTGGGCCAGAGATGGGAAAGAAGCGAATCGAATTATTGTTGATCTCGTCAAACAAAAAAAGGTTGAAGATGTTGTTAAGGTAAAATCGATAACTACGGACGAA
Source organism: Balneolaceae bacterium (assembly GCA_034521495.1). NCBI lineage: Bacteria > Pseudomonadati > Balneolota > Balneolia > Balneolales > Balneolaceae > Balneolaceae bacterium. Next base: position 57,015 of record JAXHMK010000016.1, on the reverse strand, counting down.
ATCAAACTGAATAAAGCATTAGCCAAGGAGGGAATCCAGGCGCTGGAGACCGATCTGGCTGAGCTGATTGTGCAATTAGCGGAGGATGAGCCGTCTCATATTTTGGTTCCGGCGATTCATAAAAACCGCGCTGAGATTCGGGAACTGTTCCGGGAAAAACTGAATCAAAAAGAGTTGAGTGACCGACCGGAAGATTTGGCGGAAGCGGCTCGTTTGTACCTCCGAAAGAAGTTTTTGAATGCAAAAGTTGGCATCAGCGGAGCGAATTTTGGAGTTGCTGAGACAGGGACGGTTGCGGTTGTGGAATCGGAAGGGAATGGACGGATGTGCACTACGCTTCCCGATACATTAATTACGCTGATGGGCATCGAAAAAATCATCCCGACCTGGCAGGATTTTGAAGTATTTATGCAGTTACTGCCGAGATCTTCCACAGCGGAGCGGATGAATCCCTACAATTCGTTTTGGACGGGTGTAACCGAAGGTGATGGTCCTCAGGAATTTCACCTGGTCTTACTGGATAATGGCCGGACCAATGTTTTGAAAGATGAAGTGGGTCGGCAGACGCTTCATTGTATTCGATGTAGCGCGTGTTTGAATGTGTGTCCCGTTTATGAACGAACCGGGGGCCATGCCTACAACTCCGTCTATCCGGGGCCGATCGGGGCGATTTTGACGCCTCAACTAAAAGGGATTGAAGATGATGGAGTCGCTTCACTCCCGTATGCATCCTCACTTTGCGGAGCATGTTACGAGGTTTGTCCGGTCAAAATAAATATTCCGGAAGTGTTGGTTCATCTGCGCGGAAAAATTGTGGATGAGAAAAAACGGAATGGTACTATAAAACAAAAAGCAGACCCGGAACATATTGGGATGAAAATAATGGCCAGGGCTTTCCAGAGTCGATCACGATATGAACGTGGACAAAAGATGGCAAAGATAGGACAAAAATTATTTACAAAGGATGGCACAATTTCAAAACTACCGGGTCAGCTTTCCGGTTGGACGGCAATGAGGGATTTGAAACCAATTCCCGATCAAACCTTCAGAGAATGGTGGAGGAATCGCGATGAGTGATGCAAAAACAGAAATGCTGGCGACTATTCGAAAGGCTTTGGCTGAAGTGCCGGATTCGGAAAAGCCGGAAGATGTTGAACTGAAGAGAACCTATCGGCAAAAAGGTAAGTTATCTCAAGCCGAAATTGTGGCTCTCTTTGCAGAACGAGTGGGTGAGTATAAGGCAAGGGTTCAGAGAGTCAATCAAAGTGATTTAAAGAAAGTGATTGCGGAGAGCTGCAAAAAAGAGAATGTTGAACAGTTTGTGATTCCTGAAGGTTTTCAAAAAAAATATTCTGCCGGAAAACATCGAACTGCTTTTTGATGATTCTGACACCCAACTTACTCACCGGGAACTGGATGAATCGGACGGGGTCATTACAACCTGCGCTTTTGCCGTGGCTCAGACCGGAACCATTATCTTGGATGCAGGAGTAGGGCAGGGGAGACGGGCATTGACATTGGTGCCGGATTATCATCTCTGTATCGTTCGGGAAGATCAGATTGTGGAGTTGGTGCCGGAAGGATTTTCGGCTGTTGAGTCCACTGTGAAAAAAGAGGGGAGGCCTATCACGTTTATTTCAGGCCCATCGGCTACATCAGATATTGAACTGAGCCGGGTGGAGGGCGTTCACGGCCTCGGGCCGGAAGTATCGGCTGGCAGGTTTTGATTGAGTGACCAGTTAATCGGCTCGGCGAATCTGATTTATATAACACGGCTCGCCTGAGCTGTGAACAGATTACCGTGGTCGTGACTGCTATGGGAGGGTAAGGAAGTAGTGGTGCCTTATGGGAACTAAGAAGTAAAGTAACGAGCACAAGCGGGACGCTTGAATCAGGCTCATTGGCGATTAGAGGTACTTATATAGCAAATAAATATTGATTATAATCTCATCCCCTCAATATTATAATCCACAAAACAGAGAGTGCTCCCCGATTCGTCTTTTAACAAAACTTCTGATTCACCGCTCAGCGAAACTGAAAATGGATCATCAGAATAGTTGAGTGTAGCACTCCATGATTCACTGATGGTTGTTCCATCCCCGCGCTCTACTTCCCCGGTTGTACCGTTGAATTCACCTGTTTCAATATCGTAAGATCCACCAATTCCCGCCGGTGCATCCGGAAATTGTACGATAAAGGAGGTAGGGCTTGATGAGATAATGGAAGCTCCAACGGTGAACTCAGGCTGAGTTCCCGAACAGGTATATGCCTGTCTGTTATATGTGAAATCCCAATCACCCACAATCATTTCAGTGGATGGAATCATATCGTCCCCATCTTCATCCCCATTACTAAAGTCAGGCCCGAAAAATGGTGCTTTTTTTAGATCACATCCCGCCATCAGAACGATCAAAAATATGCTTACAAATATGAGATAAACTTTTTTTGTAGCCATGTCGAATTGGTTTAAAATTTCTGGATTTTCTTCAAGATCAACTGGTTTTAAAAATTGTAGTTAATACTCGCTCTTATTCCACCCAATGCATCTGCGCCTCCGCCGTCGGTACCCCAGTAAACTCCGAGACCCGTTCCGATTTTTTGGTTCCAGTTCACATTCACTCCGGCACCCGTTGTAAAATTCAGGTTTTGATGAGAACGTGACTCCCTTTCAACTTCATCCCCGGAGGAGAAAGACTGATTTTTAAACTCCACTTTGTTCCATGTATAGTTAAATCCAATATTAAAAGATGCTTCAAACTCTGAGTCTTCCATCGGAAATCCATCTTTGATGGGAGCTGAAAATCTCGAATAGAAACCAGCCGAGGTAAAGTTTAAGGATCCATCAACCATATAAGGATAACCGGACCCTTGATTGTACATCTGCCTGAAATCCGTCGAACTTCTTTTGGATCGGAAACCCATAGCAATGGATAGATCTGTATTCGTTCCTGGGAGTTTTAGGTTATTAATTGCGTCAATTTCTGCAAAAAGACCGAATGAGGGTGATCCATTTGCAGCCTCACATCTGTCCAATTCTTCCTGATTGCAGGCTTCATCTTTGAGGTTGTACCGGGTTTCATATCCCAGGTAAAATCCTACCCGAAACGTTTCAATATTAAAATCCCAGTCAGTATTACTGTTTGGTTGAGGATTCGGCTCTTCGGGAAGATCCTTGACTGGCTCATCTGATGCCACTTGTTGATCTTCAGTTTGTTCTTCTTCATCCTCCTCTTCGCAGGGATCAACCGTCAAATGAAGAGAACTGGCTTCAGCAAATTGTTTATCAAAGACTCTTTCTTGCGCATCAAATCGGATCGTATATTCACCCGGACCAGGAGCCTTAAATGTTCCTGTATTTGTTCCGCCGGGTTGTACTTCAAGTTCAATTTCATTCCCGTTTAACGTGGCTGTGACTTTGAGGGGATCTCCTTCCGGATCTGCCGCTCGTACACCAACCGTAATTTCTTCGCCGGGACAGACTCTCCGGTTTACCTGGGTAATAGTCAACTCTTGCTCTTCATTTCCTCCCCAGATATATCCGGTTGCACCAATTTCAGGTTCTTCGTTGCCTACATGAATAAAATCTTTGCTTTCAACGGTATTGGATTTATCTTTTTGATCCGGATGATCCGTGACGGTTATTGGAATTGGATGATTATCCGGTTCTCTTGTGTGTTTAAAGGCCTCAGTAGTAAACAATATTCTCGATTCGTCTTGCTCTTTTTCCTGAAGGCCATCATTCCTTTCAAAGATCTTAGTTTTATCTGCGGCAGCTTTGCTTGCATCAATCGTTATTTTATGAATGTCATTGTTGGTGTTATCATCGCGAACTAAAGCGTGGACGGTAATTTCTATTGGTTTACCAGAATGTAAAAACCGTCTCGGTTCAACCCATGTTCTCTCAATAACGGGTGGTACATTATTAACTTCGTAATAGAGATTACCATTAACTTCCTCATTTTGGTCGTCCCAAATTGTAAATTCATTTTGAAAACTACCGTGTTCATGCGGATTATTCACTCGTGCACTCCTGCTTAATTCAAATAGATATGTTCCTGTTTCTGGGGCGAACGATTTACATGTGATGTCAAATTCCGAAAATTCGGGTATGGTTTGAAGCCCTTCCGGCTGCCCAGATAGTTTGATTCTATTAATCGTTAACTCTGATTCATTTTTTTTGTCTGCGTTTCTATCGATAACAGTGACTTCTACGCCATCGAGTGCCATCGTCTCGCCGGGATCTGCAGAGGTTGAGTTATTAACAACAGGAGGAACAATTTCAGGTTCTACATTCAGTACCTCATAATCGGGATTGATGGTAGTTGTAACTCCTTCAAAATCTGTGAGTTGAATATCCAATCCATACGTTTGGTCCTTCCGGGGCTCGGCAATTGTAAATTTCACCTCAACATTCTTGGCTGGCAGTGCGGTAATCACATTATAATCGGCTCCCTCTTCCATAATGGTATCCAACCCGGCGATATCCACTCCATGAATATCAATATCTCTGCCGGCAGCATCTTTGGCTGTAAGGGTAATAGTAACATCGTCGGAAGGTTCGCCGGCTTCCGGGTTAAATTCGGCTTTAGCGGAATCGATGTTGTCGTCATTTTCATCACAATAACAGTCAGGTAAAATGTTTTTTTGATCATGAGTTACTTTCAGCTTTACCTTTGGTTCATTTTGATTATCTGTACCATCGCCATCCATATCTAATACAGGTTTTGCACTGCCGCCTCCAAATACCTGGAAAGAGTTAAGTTTTACAGGTCGATTTCTGCCGGGTACAGGAACTAATTCACAACCACAAGAACCAGAAATATAGTACAGGTATTTACCATTTTTTTTGTTCCAAAGAATATCTATTGAAGCTGAACACTCTAAATCACCAAATAAACTACGATCATAATGAAATTTCTCGACTGGCGGTTTACTTTGCCACCACTTCTGAATAATTCCCTCCATCTCTTTTCTGATTTTTTCATAAGCTGCTCGTGTAGGTGCTTCTACGAGTTTAGCAGCTAAACCAGGGGCTCCGGGGATCTCTTTTGTGACTAAATCGAAGGCTATTCTGCCCATACCTTTAAGCGCATAAAAATCATCTATATCACCAAAAATTCTACATGCCATACCTTCAGCAGCCTGTGTGCACAAATCTTTTTTTCTACGATCCAAATTATCTTCACAAGCATAGTTACCATAGATTTCTTTTATAATTTCATCCATTTGAGGAGATATTTCAGATCCGAAAATTCTACTCTGAGGTTAGAGATAGCTTGATCCTTCAGAAAGCTTTTAAATTTTTCTTTTGTTGATTCTCCCACTGTCTGTTGATCAAAAGCAACACCCTCGAAAACATCTGCAGCTAATTTTCCAAATTCTGCTGAACCTTCAATCAATTTATCATAATCTGTAGCGTTTTGGGCCAGGGAAGCCGTTGAATAAATTAGTAACAGAAGAAATGTCAGAAAGGTATTTTTAAAACCCATGGACGTAATTTTTTAAAGTGTTGTGAATAATTTGACTGTCTCTATTGAACTACGCAGGAAAAAAATCGTAAGTGATCATTATTGTTTTCTGAGAGGCATGAAAATCCCCTCTTGAGAGGGGACAGACCGAATCGCGTTCAGAGATTCGGTCAGGGGTGTGTAAAGAGGCATGTATAGGACTACATAGTGAGTTTAAAACCCACAGCTCTGCGAACACACCCCTGCTTCGTCAAACAGTCCGTCAGCGGACTTTTGACTTCACCGTCCCCTCTCAAGAGGGGATTTTCTTCCAACTCCGAGACGACAGGTGCTAATCACGTACAGGCAGACGTCTGATGAAGGCAAGCATCACTTACTGCAACTGCACCTCATAACTAAAATCCCGGCTTTCCCCATTTACGATCACGTTTGAAATGGTAACCGTATAGCGTTCGTTATCCCGGAGATCGGGTACTTTCCATTGTAAACTGTTGGGCAGGCCAAAGGCAGTGTGATCAACTGATACGTCAGTTACAGACAATTCGTCGCCGTTTTCATTTTGTACTGTGATAGACGTGCTGCTGTAATCTACCTGCTCGTTGGCACCGAATCGGGAACCGGTATTGGCAAGTACAGAGAATGAGAGGAACCAGTTGTTTGTCAGTAATTCTTTTGGGAAGTCTCCACGGGGATAGGCCACAAATGGCAGTTCCAGATTATTGATATTGGCTTCGGGTCCGCCTACCACCCGAACAGCAGAACCCGCAGCATCTGAAAATTCACCCTCGATGGGAGTTCCCTCCACAAGGCCGACGGCAACCTGGCTGAGAAACGGATCGATCAGCCAGCGGCGGTGACCCAGGCTCGGCACTCTGTTGTCATCCGCCCAGAGAATCATAAATTGTTCGGGTGTGGCATTGATTTCGTTATTTCTCAGGTCGATGGCCAGATTGCTCGTTTCGGCTCCGTCCGCTCCGGATTCGGAATAGCAGTGCCAGTCTTCGGGCGGGGAATGGGAGAGATCACTGTTGGCTGCCATCATCAGGGACGCTTTTTGGACCATATCATCACTGCCAAAATCGTAACCTACAGGTGGTACGCCGAGGAGCGACCGGATAAAGTTGAGATACATGAGTCCCCGTTTTTTTGTGAGTTCAGTAATGGCTCCCTCCTCGCAGGCTTCTACGTCAGGCTCTATCTCATATAAAGATTCATTTGAAAGAGAATAGTTTAATTGAATAAAGGTCTTGTTTTTATATGCTTTAGCAACATCAATAGTCTGAACTCCCTGATTTGGGATATATGTATTGCCGGATTCATTTACAGGGCCTGCTGCTACGGTGTATGAACCAGGTGGAAGTTCAGTGAGGGCACTATTTTTGCTGACCCATTGCATGTAATCATCGTTGTTAGTTACGGCTATATTCGCATCCATTCCGGCCGGCAAACCGTTGACTTCTACTTCAATGGCAACCACACCCTCGGGTATTACGCTTACGGAGAGTTCTGATTGGTCGCTTCCAGCTTCATTTTCGGCATTTAATTGATAGGTTGTATCCTCCTCAGGAGATACTTCGATACTTGTTTCACCTGATACGTCCATACTCCCCGGTTCAAGAGTTAACGTAATAGGGTCGTCACCGGACACTTCCCAACTGAGTGTTACGGTTTCGCCTTCGGTGATAATTTCATCCGATGCGGAAAAACTGCTAATGTTGGCAGCGTTTGAATTTGGATCTGAATCTGTATCATCCGATGAATTTGAATTATCGTCAGATCCGGTGATTTGATCGCAACCGGCTATCAGTCCCACTATCAACAGGGAGATAAAGAGGTATTTCCATGGTGATCTATCTGTAAATCTTTGTTTGGCTGATTTAATGCGCATAGAAAATTTCGTTCTGTGGATTCAAATTCAATTATTTGAGATTTAAAACGAACCTTTATAGTAATACGCAGGAAAAAATTTGGAAGTGATCATTTTAACTATGGACTGAAGTCGTTTTGACTGGCTTTTTTGCCTTTACTTTTTATTTTAAATCATAGGGTTTACAAGATAGAAGTAATTGGTGAGTTAAGGAGTAGAAGACATGCCTTTTAGCGAAGACTGACTTCAGGAACCGGAAAAATATTCCAAAGATAGAATTACAGAGCTTTTGCAATCCTCAAAGGCAGGCGATAAGGAGGTGGTGAATAAGCTGTTGCCGCTGGTGTACAACGAGATGAGTTCCATAGCTCATCAGAAATTAAAATTTGAACGCAGCGGCCATACTTTGGATACTACTGCATTGGTGCATGAAGCCTATTTTAAACTTGTAAATCACGATGAAGTGGAGTGGCAGAGCCGGGCGCATTTTTTGGCTATCTCGGCATTAGCGATGAAACGAATACTCATCAACTATGCGGAGAAGAAGAAAGCGATAAAGAGGGGAGGGGAGTTTTCACGGGTAGAGCTGGAAGAAGTTGAAGGAGAGATGGATACTGAATGACATGAGTGAGTCGATGGCCGATGAGATCCTGGCGCTGAATAAAGCTATCAAAAAAATGGAAGATTTTAACCAGCGGGGGAGCCAGGTAGTAGACTACCATTTTTTTGGGGGATTGACCTGGAAAGAGATTTCGGAAGTGATGGGAATTGCACCCATTACCGTTCGCCGTGCCTGGAATGTGGCAAAACTTTGGCTAAAGCGGGAGATGAAGGATATGGAGATGCCGGGTTTGAGGGTGAGAAGTCAGAAGTAAGAAAGCTCCCCTCTTGAGAGGGGACAAGATCCATAAGCGTTTAGCGAATGGATCAGGGGTGTGTTAAATGGGTGTGGTTGCGTTGCGTGACAGGAGTTCGAAGGCCGTGTCTACGTGAACACACCCCTTGCTTGTCATGACTGCTTACGCTGTCATGACTTCACTTTTCCCCTCTCAAGAGGGGAGTTCCAAAACTTATATCAAATGAAACCGGAACGCTGGAAAAAGATCGAAACGATTTGCCAGGAGGCAATGACCCTCAGCGGTGAGGAGCGTACCACTTATATTGAGAATTCTTGTGCTGGTGATCCGGACCTACTGGATGAAGTGAATAGTTTGCTGGCTCAGGAAACATCCGGATGGATGGAAGAACCATTGGTTGATATGCAATCGTCACTATTGTTCACGGATGAGGAAAAAGCCAACGAACAGGTTATCGGCCCATACCGGCTGATTCGAAAAATTGGTTCCGGCGGAATGGGGCATGTGTACCTTGCCGTTCGAAATGATAAGCAGTTTGAACGGTTCGTGGCTTTAAAAGTGATTAGGAAAGGGGTGATTTCTGATGATGTTCTGACGAGGTTTTATGAGGAGCGGCAGATTCTTGCATCACTCAATCACCCGAATATTGCACGTTTGTTTGACGGAGGTACTACCGAAGATGACCTCCCCTGGTTTGCTATGGAATTTGTGGAGGGCACGCCGGTTACGGACTATTGCAAGCGTCATCAATCCACACTGGAAGAACGGTTGGACCTGTTCCTTGAAATCTGCTCAGCGGTTCAATATGCTCATCAAAATTTGATTGTACACAGGGATCTTAAACCGGCAAATATTTTAATCACAGAGGCGGGCCGCCCCAAGTTGCTTGATTTTGGAATAGCAAAACTGATGGACCTGGACCAGAAGCAGAGGAAAGCACAGTATCAAAACCGGATGATGACCCCGGAGTACGCCTCCCCCGAACAAGTAAGAAATGAGCCGATCTCAACGGTTAGCGATCTCTATTCACTTGGTGTGTTGTTATACGAATTGCTGGCAGGTGATTTGCCCTATCATTTTGAGAAACGTACACCGGCGAATATTGAAAAAACAATCTGCAATCAAATACCGGAAATCCCATCAAAAATAAAAGGTGCTATACATTCGGGTGATGATCTGGATGCCATCGTCCTGAAGGCTTTAAAAAAGGATCCTACTGAGAGATATTCTTCGGTGGAGCAGTTCGCGGATGATGTTCGGCGGTATCAAAAAACATTACCGGTAGTCGCTAAAAAAGATTCCATCTCATACCGATCAGGAAAATTTATCCGTCGGCATACAATAGGGATAGCAGCTTCGGCCGTGATTGCACTGTTGGTGATCTCTTTTGCAAGTGTAACCTATATTCAGTCAAAGGCTATCGAAGAGCGGGCGATTGAAGCTGAAAATGAGCGGGATCGGGCGGAAGAGGTCAGTCGTTTTTTGATTGATCTTTTTGAATCAGTGGATCCGTCTGAAGCACAAGATCAATCTCTTTCTGCTGTGGAGCTGCTTCATCGCGGGGCAGGCCGGGTGGAAACGGAGTTAAACGATCAGCCTGATCTGCAATCTGAACTGTATCTTGTGGTTTCGGATGTGTACGAAAGTCTTGGACTCTACAGGCAAGGCTTTGAAATGGCGGAAAAAGCATTGCAACTGCAACGGAAACTTTATGGAGAAATACACCCCGATATCGCCCGAAGCCTGAACTCACTGGGATGGCTGCAATATCAAATAGGAAATTATGATAGAGCTGACTCTTTGCTGAACGCTGCTTTAACAATGCGTAAGCAACTTTTTGATCATGAGAATCTGGAGGTAGCAAGAACTCTGAACGATCTTGCCGTCCTGAAACAAAGTATGAGTGATTTTCAGGCGACAGATTCACTGTTGAGTAAAGCACTTGAGATTCGCAGATCTGTTGTCGGAGAGAGTCATGAATCTGTTGGAGTGGCTTTAAGTAATTATGCCGCATTAAAATGGAGGATGAACGATTTGACAGCAGCGGCTGAGATGATGAGAGAATCGCTGGATATTTTAGTTGAAAATAACGGCAAAGAAAATCTTCAGGTTGCGAGCATTCGTCCATGACACAAACACTGGCCGCTATTACTGACGTTAAGCGAAGAAAAATGTATGATGAAGCTGAGAAATATTACAGAGAAGCATTAGATATTCGTCTTCAGTTGGTTGGCGAAGAACATCCTGATGTTGCATACAGCCTGGTACATCTTGGGAATTTACTCAGAGCCAAAGGGGAATATGAGGAAGCAGAAAAACTTTTGTTGGAAGCCTTAGAGATGCGAAAAAAAACTCATATGCGGAGAGACAATCACATTATTGGTCTGGAGATATTCATAGAGGCTAATCGGAGTTGAAGTTTGTCTATCAAAACGAATGGGGCAGGTACATGCTATATTCACGCAGAAACAGCGACTAATGTGGCAGCGATCAACCTTTTTCAAAAAAAATTTCCAGATGGACATGTCCGAACGGCCCAGGTACGTAGCAAATGTTGGCGGTAGACAACATACATTTGAGTATGCTCAGTCGATATTCGAGGAACGCCTCGGAAACCCATTTTGAAATGCATGGCATTACAATCATCGTAATAAGCTTTATCTATGGCTAATCGGAATTCCCGAACTGTTGAATCTATGAGTTCATCTTGAAGCAGTTTCACTTATAATGAATTTAGGAAATCACTATTCAGGTCGAAGATGAGATAATTCTGTTCAGAATCGGAGTATCGAAAAGCATTGAACAGCTTTACGAGGCATGCGAATCTAATGAACCTCTCACATTAGCAAAGTCCACGTCGTGTATTTGCCAATTGAAAACAATTGTATGATTCAAGATTTTCAATGAATCACTACTCAATATTTGTTTAATCCCATACAGCACAATCACATCATACATAAAATGGGCGGCCATTGCCGAAATTAATCCCACGTAAATAAAGAGCACGCCCAGCATGCAGCTCAATGCAAAGGTAAACAGCGAGTATAAAACATGTGTTGTTGATTGCAAGCGAATATAGCCGTGGATTCCGATAAACAGGAGGGAGGTCCACCAGATGCCGATGACCGGTTGAATGGCTCCGCGAAATAAAATCTCTTCAGAAATACCCGCGACAAGCGAGATATAGACAATCTCATTTGGAGATAGATTCATCTCCTGTATCTGCCGAATGACGGCGTATTCATCCAGGATCTTTTTAAACGATGGAATTTTTATCAATCCCAACCCCGCGATGCCAAATACGGCTCCGGATGTGATACCCAAAGAGATTTGAATTAAGAAGTGATATCCTTCAAAAAAGAGTGCGGCAAGAGACGTTTCCTGGATATAATAGATGATCAAATTTGCGAGTAACAACCATATCACCCCTGAAAGAACGGAAACAAGTAAAAGCTTGTGGCCATCTATGCGGGATTTTCCTGTATTGTATTCATTCATAAATAGTAAGAAACTACAAACCAGACTTAGTTACTCAGGTAGATTGTTTCGCCTGTCTCGGCAGATGTTCGGGCGGCATCCAGAATTTTCATAACTGTAATGTTATTTGAGAGGGAGGAGAGATCGGTGTCCTTTACAACAATGTCTCCCCGCACAACACCTGCAAAATAACTAAAGGGATCGTTATAGGGGTAATTACGTGAAGGTAATGATTGTGAATCAGGTGAATCATTCTGTCTAAGGACTTCAATGTTAACATCATCATGAGCAAACACATATCCGCTTTCGCCATAAACCTGCATATCTTTTCGATTGTACGGCCAGTTCCAGGAAGCCTGGATGATAGCCTGTGTGCCGGGATAGGTGAGAATAATGGTGGCTTCGTCATCCACTTCAGAGTAGATGTCAGGTTTATGGGTTTGAGTAATAGCAGTAACGGTTTCAGGTTCTTCTCCATCCATCAGCCAGGTGGTTAGATTGGCCCCGTAACATCCAAAATCCATAATGGCTCCACCGCCATTCAAAACAGGATCAGTCAGCCAATCCAAAAATTCATCACTCACGCCAATCTCTTTCGGACCCTGGTGTCCATCGTTTACAATCACTTTTCTTATCTCACCAAATTGTTCTTCCTCTTCAAATAACCGTTTTACTTCATGATTACTTGAGTACCAGGTAGTTTCGTAGTTGGTAATTAAATGAATGTTATTTTCATTGGCTACTCTTTTCATCTGCATTGCATGATCGAGATTCACAGCTAAAGGTTTTTCTACCATCACATGAATACCTTTCGGAGCGGCTGTTTTCACCAACTCAAGGTGTTCAAACGTAGAACCAAAAGCAGTGACCGCCTGAGGCTGAGTCTTATTAAACATCATCTCCATATCCTCATAATACAATTCCTGGTCCAGGTCATACATCTGCTTGTAGTGCTGCCAAAGGTCCCGGTTGGATTCGTAAATACCAACAATTTCAATATCATTGTTGCTGTTATCACGACCGAATAGCCAGTGTACATGGTCATGTGTTAAGCCTGCAACTGCAATTTTTACCGGTGTGGTTTGGCTCTCAGATATTTTTTGAGGGGTGTTTTGAGTAAGAGTGAATCCGGTAATTAAAATCAGAAACAATGGGTTTAAAATATATGAGTTTAACATAGCTGTATTGATTTTAAGGAATGATAAAGGGCTTGAATAAACTTTCAGAAGATTGCAAAACAGAAAAACCAAGAGGATGGAGAAAGTTTGAATTAGGCATTGCCTGAATACAGTTTTCTGTACAAACCCCAAAGTATTGTGCCGCATTGAATAACGAACCGTGAGAGAAGTTTATATTCTTTTGTAGTAAAGACTCTGTTCCTTTTTAAAATAACAAAACCAAACAGGGGGGTGCTTCCCGGAATGACCATGCCGTTTTTTGTAAATGTCTCTTTGTCGATTTTAAAAAGTGGAATTCCGGCTTCAGAACTCAGGCCAAGTTCTTTTGAAGTATCGGCAAATATTCCCTTTTTCTCAGATCGCGGATTATTGGTCATGTAGGGACGCTTGGTGCGAGCCAACTCTCTGAAGGCGCGTTCGGACATCAATTCGTCTGGCCCGAAATTTTCAGGCTGACGGTCTCCGATTGAGAGAATTAAACTCGGCTTCGATCGCTGGATTTTCCAGAAAGAGATGTAATCGATCTCAAATGAATTCATCAATCCGACGGCCAATTTTCTGCATGCAGAGAAGAAATCACCGTGTACCGCTTCGGTCTGTATTTTTTTGATGATGGTGCGGAAATCCTGTTTATATCGATCTGAATGTTTAGACTGTTTTGCCTTGTCAAGGAGGTGTTCGTCCAGTTTTTCTTTAAACTCATCTTTGTTTGAAAACAGGAACTCTTTTGAGACAAAATCAGCCGCTCCAATATCACGAGCCTCCTCTTCAATATCCTCAGTTGCTTTTCCGGTCATAACAATTACCGGTATACTTCTCATAACGGTGTCTGTCATGATAGATTCAAGAAGTTCAATACCGGAAAGTTCGGGCATCTGGATATCGAGAAGTACAAGGTTAATAGAGTTTTCTGCTGCCAGATCAATTCCCTCTTGTGCGCTATTGGCAAACATTAGATTGTAGTCCTTCCCAAGCATTGCTTTGAGCATTACGTGAGTAGACTTCTCGTCATCAATTACCAAAATTGTCTGTTTCTCCATGGAAATACTGACTTTAATCTTCAGTTACAGGCAGTAGTATTTTCGCTAAATATATTAATTTCTATTAATCCAACGTATCCAATGATAATACTTTGCTCGTTCTTTTAATAAAATAGTATGCTTATAAAACGAATTTTTATGCCGGATCTAAAAATTGTTGTTGTTCTATTTTAGAATAACAACTCCCAAGGTATAAGGAGGATAGTAATCTGTTGATAATACTGTCTCTCGATACGATAATATCATACCTATTTTTTACAGAATATTAAAACAGAACCTTACTCTTTTTAATATATGATTTTTTTTAATCTCACAATAAGATAGCAGTGGACTGAAATATAAATACTGGGCTTTATACAAGATTGTTTGCATGAGAAGTTTTCAACCAAAATAAAGAATAATGGAAGAAGGTTTTGAAATACCGGATATATTTCGACTTCGCTCCGCTACGCTCAATAAGACGTCAGTTTGAGCGCAATGAGGAGGTACGACGAATGAAGTCGAAAACAAATGTTTGGTTCTGCAAAGCACTCTGGAAAATAGAGGAAGAGTTGATTCAGAGAGATAGTTTGAGAAAACTCTTACGAGACAAAAAATGATCTGCATATTGTTGTACAGTCTCAGTCTATCTATTCTATAGGAATACATACATTTATCATTGTTAGAGGCTCATAGTGTGATTCTTTTTCAGTACTGTCCAAAACGTTTCAAGATGTACACATAACTTCACATGGATGCATCTAAAGACAGATTTTTCTGCATCTCAAAAACCAATCCTCTCTGAGAAATTTTTCTTGTTTGCCATGCTCCTTTGGGAGCATCTGGTTAGTAATCTTTTTAGATCTGGAATGGTCCGTTAATTACCTGAGAAAATATGTAGTGAAAATTTCGTAAAGAAAGCTCCGGAAATGTAGAGATAGATACCTGACCTAAATAATTTAGGGTATCAAAAAATTTTATATAAAGTACTATAAACTATTGAGCCAAAGTAAAATAAGTCTATTTATATAAAATTATTATGGTTATTAAAATATTTCTGATTATTAGGTTCATGACAAAATGACTGCGGTGATCATGCCGATTTTAGAAAAGAAATTTTCAATTTATTTGAAAACTAAAAGTAGAAGTACTGAAGCATTTACTACTTAGCAGATTCTAAAAGATTTAAACCCTTTTAATCAGCATCAGGGTGATATCATCACTTTGTGTATTACCTCCGGCGTGTTCTTTAATACCATCTAAAATGATAGAACCAATTTCGGAAACGGGTTTATCGACATTTTTTTGAACCAACTCTTCCAGGCGGTTTGTGCCAAACATTTCCAAATCCGAATTCATTGCTTCTGTTATCCCATCACTAAATATCAACAGCAGATCGCCGGGTTCAAGTTGTATCGATTCCTGCGTATAATCTGACTCTTCAAAAATGCCGAGTAACAAACCGGTGGATTCAAGCTCCAGTGGAGCTTGGTTTTTCTTGAAAAGTATCGGGCAATCATGGCCTCCATTCGTGTATTTAATCTGCCCGGATTTTGGATCTAATGCCCCGTAAATCATTGTAGCAAATTTTGTTGATTCTGTACTTCTGTAAAGCAGCGTATTCGTGCGTTTTATGCAGATGGCACAATCATCATTTACAAGAACCTGACTTCTGAACGTAGCCTGGAGATTTGCCATCAGCATTGCTGCAGGCATTCCTTTCCCGGTGATATCCGCGAGACAGAAAGCAAGCCGGTCATCAGAGAGTGGTACAAAATCGTAATAATCACCACCCACAGATTTTGCAGGAATATTTGTAGCAAACAGTTGATAACCCGAAATATCAGGAGTAGCATCGGGGAGTAACTTTCGCTGAATCTGCGTTGCCATACTGAGTTCTTCCTGGAGCGTAATCAATCTCTTTTCCTCTTCGAGCAAACGAGCATTCTCAATGATTTGTGCAGACTGAGAACCGATGATGGAGAGCAACCGCCGATCTTCATCCGTAAAATCCCCTTTTCTTTTATTAAATACAGCCAGGTAGCCGGTCATTTCGCCTTTAACAATTAACGGTACGCAGAGGATAGAATCGAAGGGGTATTCATCATCCGTGAGAAATTGAAACCGATCATCATGGCGTATATCATTACTTACAAAAGAGGTCCGGTTCTTAAGCATCCATCCTTTCAGGCCGGCATCCATTCTGAAAGGTACTTTTACACCCGAGGTATCGCGGTGCCGAACCATGGTATGAAAATCTTCGCCTTCGGTATTCATCTCCAGGAGGTTTATCGTACCCTCTTCCACACCAATATGCTTGATGCATTTCATTACAATTTGGTTAATGATTTCATCCACTGACTGAACAGAAGAGATTGTGGTTGCAATATCATTAAGAATTTTCAACTCATTGATTGCAAGCTGAAGCTGCCTGTTTTCGGCTTGAAGTTTTTCGATGTTTGACATTGGTTTGGAAGCTTATTCGTTTAACAGAAATGATTCAAAAGAACTCAATGAATCTGTAATTAAGACTAAATAACATAAAATAATCAACATTATACTATAAATATTTTGTGTTAAGACCTTAATTATGTTTAATATCCTTATATATTTTTTCAAAAGAATTCCATTCATAAAGAGAGGGTGAAGTAACTTAAACATTAGAAATCTGGTATGTCTTCATCCTTTTTACACTACGAAATTCAGAGAAAGCTTGGACAAGGCGGTATGGGAATCGTATATCTTGCAAAAGATACGCGATTACACAGATATGTTGCCCTCAAATTTTTACCTGCACATATCGCGAAAAATGAGATTGAACGTCAACGGTTTGAGATTGAAGCTCGGGCCGCTGCCGGTTTAAGTCACACCAATATTGCACAAGTATATGCCATCGAAGAAGTTGATGACGAGTTGTTTATTGTGCTGGAGTATGTTGATGGACAAGAGCTCAAAGATGTGATTGAGGAGGGGGAACTAAGTACCAATGATAAATTAGAGATTGCTTCACAAACAGCTTCAGGAATACACGCTGCACATCAGAAGGGAGTAATCCACAGGGATATTAAAACCCGAAATATTATGATAGATATCTCGGGAAATGTCAAAATTATGGATTTTGGTTTGGCACGGCTTGTGGGAACCGACCCTATCACAAAAACAGGGACGACCATTGGAACCACGGCATATATGTCGCCGGAACAACTAAGGGGAAGCGGAGCCGATATGCGATCTGATATATGGTCCTATGGAGTTGTGCTGTATGAGCTGTTTTCCGGTGAACTGCCATTTCGGGGCTTGCATGAACCTGCCGTTATGTACTCTATCACAGAAGATCCTCCTCATCCGATAGACGAGAAAGATGCAGAAGTTCCGGAGTATATAAAGACTATTATTGCCCGTTGCCTGGAGAAGAATCCTGAAGAACGCTACCAAACTGTAGGGGAGATTCTGGACGATCTGAAGTCACAAAATTTGGACTCTTCAGAGAATAGCTCGCCTCCTTCCCGAGTCTCGCCAATGAGAACTAAGTATTTAGCCGCGGGCATTGTGGTCGTTAGTTTGTTCATTATTACATTCTACTTCTTCCGGGATGGGATCAGCGGGTATGGAGAGAATTTACCGGACAAGCGATACCTCGCTGTTTTACCTATTGAAAACATTAGTGGAAATCCGGAAATGCAGGCCATTTGTGATGGATTGGCAGAGACATTTTCATATCGATTGTCTGAACTGGAACAGTATGAGGATTTCTATTGGGTTACTCCTGCAAGCGAAATCAGAAAGGAAAATGTGTTGAGTGCTTCCCAGGCGAATCGCATATTTGGCGTGAATTTGGCGATATCTGCCAGTATCCAAAGTGTTCAGGACTCAACAAGAATGATTCTTGAACTGGTTGATGCCGACAATATTCGTCGATTGAGTACCCGACAAATTACCGTACATGCTGATGACCTGGCAGCATTGGAGTTCAATGCCATCAAAGAGCTGCTGACTATGCTTGAGATTGATATCCAGCCCAGGGTGCAGCTTGCAATTCTGGAAGATGCACCTTCAAACCCAAAAGCTTACGAATATTATCTGAAAGGCAGAGCGAGCCTCCAAAAAGAGATGAATTTAGATGATTTGAATGAAGCGATTGACTTTTTCGAACAAGCGGTAATTTTGGACTCCGCAGTTTGCCCTTGGATATGCCGGATTGGGTGAAGGCTACTGGAGACAATATGAAATAACCGGCGATGTAGAATATGTAAGTTTAGCTGAAACAGCTCTGAATCGAGCCAACTCCGTCAACGATCAACTGGCACCGGTTCAGCATCTCTTTGGATTGGTAAAAAGTGGAACAGGAAATTACGAGGAATCGATTAACTACTTTGAACGAGCTTTGGATATAGATCCTAAGTACACCGCTTCATACCGCGAGATGGCAAATGTATATAATGAAATTGGTGATACGGGAAAAGCTTTAGATACATATCAAAAAGTCATTGAGTTAAAACCGGATTATTGGGAGGGATATAAAGATTTAGGCGTTTATCATCTCAGTAATGGCAATTTTGATGGTGCCATCCGGAACTTGGAAGAGGTTGTTGAGATCACACCAAACAATAGTAAAGCATTTTCGAATTTGGGCATCGCTTACTTCTATAAAGGAGATAATAGCAGAGCTCGTGAGATGTTTGAAAAATCGCAGGAACTGAATCAAAATCCGTTAACCGCGAATAACCTGGCCGGGCTCTATTTTTCAGATAAGATGTACACGGAAGCGGCCGATATGTATAAGATTGTTTTAGATGAGTATCCCAACCGATACGATGTTTGGGGGAACTACGCTGCAGCTGTTGAATTCAGCGGGGATTCGCTTGAAGCGATCCAACATTATAAAACAGCCATAGAGATAGCAAAACAACAGCATGAAGTGAATCCGAATGATCCGCTGATTTTGGCCGATATTGGGGCATATTACTCCGATTTAAACAACTCCATTGAAGCCAGGAACTATATCAATCGAGCACTGGACATTAACAATCAAAATCTTTTCATAAGATTACGTGCTGTATCGATCTACGAAAAGCTGGAGATGAGACAGATGGCTTTTCAATGGATTTCTGCGGAGATGATTGAGGATATTGAAAGCCAGCCGGAATTACAGGATTTAGCAAACGACCCTGCTTTTCAGGCACTTAAAAATCAACTTGTGAACCAAACGAATAACTAATCCTTTCTTGGTTGGTTTTGAAAGGAGGATCAATTAAAACAAAAAAAACAACGAACACATGATAAACAAAACAAATTTAATTCTATGTATGGCAGTGCTCTTTATTATTTCTTCGGGGATGATCTATAAAAGCATCGACTTGGAAAATAGATATGCACAATTGAACGTAAGGATTGAAAAAGACAGCGAGGATGTGTGGAGAGTTCGAGATCTCAATGGCAACAGCAGAGGAACGCTTAATGCTGCATCGAATGACCGGGTTCAATGGCAAAATCGGAGTGAAGGTGAGGTAGTATTTACTTTTTCTGAGGATATTGAAGATTACTTTGAATTCAGTGGTAATCTTTTTGAAGATGGACGATCTCAGGTGGTTGGGAGAAATGGGAACCTTCGTGTAACGATTAAAGAAGATGCACCAAGGGGAGAGTTAATTTATGAGGTGTTTATAATAAGCGAAGGGAAGTTTGTCCAGGGAAATTCAGCCCCAAGGATGATCATTCAATAGAAAATAACTAAAAAACCCGGATAGACTTCGAGGTTTTTTAATCTAAAGTGCGAGCCGGGGGGATGACTTTCTAAGTTCTGAATTGACTACATCTTGTTTCTGAAGCATTATGGATCATCCCCCAGTGTCCCTTTCGAAAAAGAGGACACTTCAAGAAAAACGTAAAGTTAACCCAAAATTTTTGGAATGTATTGATAACCCGTGGGTTCTGCCCCGAGGCAGTACATCTTTAAAAGTGATATTTCAGAGGGCTTTGCAAAACCGTGGTTATTGGTCAATCTGAACTCGATTCAGATTCTCTATTCGTCTTTATAGCCTGTATCTGGAGATCCTGAATCCACCGGAGGGATCCCGATGAGAAAGTTCAGGATGACGGTCAGAGCTTTGCAAAGCCTTCTTCTTTTTTGTTAAAGACTACCCGAAAAGTGATGATATATTTTAAAGTGAAAGGGGGATTTATTTGTCCATATATATTAAAATATTTTATATCGTAGTTAGTTTTTTTAATAACCAAAAAATAATCAGTAACATATAGTCGAATTTAAAGTATAGAGAGACATATATTTTAAATCTAAACTTTCGGATTGGTGTAAAAAATGGCATCCAGTTTTTTGCATTACGATATTACAAAAAAGATAGGTGAAGGAGGGATGGGTGTTGTGTATTTGGCACAAGACACACGCCTGAATCGAAAAGTAGCACTCAAATTCCTGCCGAAACACATATCAAAAGATCAATCCAAACATGATCGTTTTCGGGTTGAAGCCCAGGCTGCGGCAGGTTTAAACCACCGAAACATAGCCCAGGTATATGCCATTGAGGAGGCAAATGGAGAGTTATGTATCGTTTTAGAATATGTAAAGGGGGATGAGCTTAAGGATGTAATTGATGAAAATAAACTGACGCCTGAAGACAAGATTGAAATTGCCATTGATATTGCCGAAGGGATTAAGGCAGCTCATGAAAAAGGGATCGTCCACAGGGATATCAAATCCAGGAATATTATGGTCAATTCCTCGAACAAGGTAAAGATCATGGATTTTGGCCTGGCACGATTGGAGGGGAGTGATCAGCCCGCCAGCAGTGATACAACGGCCGGTACTACGGCGTATATGTCGCCGGAACAATTGCGCGGAAATGAAGCAGACAACCGTTCAGATATATGGTCATACGGAGTGGTTCTCTACGAACTGTTTACCGGTGCACTGCCTTTCCAGGGGATGCACGAAGCGGCCATTATGTACTCCATTACAGAGGAGGAGCCGTTATCTATCGACTCCGATAATTCAGACATTCCGGAGTTTATACGGCAGATCATAAACCGGTGTCTGGAGAAAAATCCGGAGGATCGTTACCAGCAGATGTCCGACGTTTTAGATGACATAAAGGAGGGGCGAAAATCCGGAAGTGAATCCACGAAGGAGCAGGAGACAATTTCACTAAAAAGAAATACTTACTTAATAATCAGTGCTGCGGTGTTTACCGTTCTGCTCACCCTGTTCATCTTTTGGTGGAATAATGAGTTTGAGTTATTGGGGAATGTTCCACAGAAAAAACATTTGGCTGTTTTACCCATTGAAAATATAAGTGATGATCCGAACCTGGAATCTATTTCCGCCGGGCTGACCGAAACACTTTCCTTTAGGTTATCAGATCTTGAACAGTATGAAAATGAGTATTGGGTTACACCGGCCAGCGAAATTAGAAGTGCAAATGTAGCAAGTGCTTCCCAAGCTAATGAAATGTTTGGAGTAAACCTGGCGATACACTCTACTATTCAAACCATTCAGGACTCAACGCGGCTTATACTCGAACTTATTGATGCCGATAATATTGTAAGGATAGAAACTGAACAGGTAACAGTTTCATCCCGAAACCTGGCGCAACTGGAGAAAGAAAGCGTTCAGGCTATGTTGAATATGCTACAGATAGAAGTACAACCGGTGATGGTTGAGACAATCAGTCGAGGAGAGCCCAATAATCCCGATGCATACGAATTTTACCTGAAAGGCAGAGCAAGTCTCCAGGAACCGGCAAATCTTGAGATGATTGACGATGCCGTTCAACATTTTGAGAATGCTCTGGACATAGATCCAGAATTTGCACTGGCATACGCTGGATTAGGCGAAGCATATTGGAGAAAATTCGTGATCAACCAAAATGTTGAGTTGGTTGATCAAGCAAAGGCCGCACTCAATAAAGCTCAGTCTATCGATGAAAATTTACCAGCTGTACAATTTACGATGGGGCTTATTGAGTATGGGCAAGGTAATTATGAAGCTGCGATCAGGTATTTTGAAAATGCACTTAAACTCGATCCGGAGTATACGGAAGCATACAGTCGTCTGATGGCCAATGCTTATAACATTGATCGGGAGAATCCGAAAGAGGCATTGAAATTTATGAAGAGATTATTGAATCGAAAACCTGAGTATTGGATAGGTTACAATGCGATCTGGCAATTTATCATTTGATGAGAATCAAAATTGGGATAGGCGATTGAAAATTTTAAAAAAGCTATTGAAATTAACTTCTCAAAATAGTTCAGTCTTATTCGAATCTTGGAGTAGCATATTTTCAAAAGAATGAGATAGACAGTGCCAGGATCATGTTTGAACGATCGATGGCGATTGACGAAAATCCTCTTACGGCTAGCAATCTTGGCACTTATTTATTTCAGAAATGGTAACTATACTGAAGCTGCCGATATGTACGAATTAGTGCTTGAGAATGAGGCATTCAGAAACCGATATGAGATTTGGGCAAATTATGCGGCATGCAGTTGAGTGGAGCGAAGAGAACATGATGGGGAGGAAGAATTATACCAAACAGCTATTGATAAAGCAGAGGAACAGCTTAAAGTTAATCAGCTGAAGATGCTGTTACTTTCATCTAACATCGCTTTATATCATTCTGACTTGAATAATAGAGAAACAAGCACTTGAATATATAGATCAGAGCACTTGACTCAAAATCAGGAAAATCTATAATGTTAATTGTAAATGCGATTAGTACATATGAAAACTTGGGCATGCGCAGATGAAGCATTGAAATGGGTTCGGGCTGAACATATATCTCATATCGAATGGCTGCCGGATTTACAGATCTATGACACAAAGATCCAGAATATATAGAATTGAAAAAGAGCTTTTAAAGAAAGAATGCTGATAGAATCTTTCCTAAAACGAGAGTACTAACACTAAATCAAACTAATATTATGAGTAATAAAAACAAAGATGTCGTAATCAATTAGTAAAATCAGTCTTGTAGTGACATTAATTGATGTACTTCCTGTATCCAACTAAAGTATGAATAAGAAGATAACTTTGGTGAAGAAGGTACAAGCAAGAACGATGGAAATGGAGAAGATAGAATGAGACCTAAAGTGGCTAAATATGCGGAACGGTCATGGAAAGTGGAGATACCAAATGGAGGATAGTTGTTGGTACACTGGTTTTGAGACCGGGTGATGAAGTTTCCTGGAATGCCGATAAATCGGATATGTTATTTGGATTACCTGTAGATATGAATGATTACTTCGAACTGAATGAGGGCAATTTACGAAAACAAAAGAATCTCCCAAATGGCCTGAAATTGAGAGTAATACGCCTTCAGATGTAAGAAAAGTTCAACCTTTAGCCGCTGGCGATTCGCTTACTTTAAAGGTTAAGGAGGATGCATAGGAAGCCAGGATTGATTATGATATTTATGTTGATGGAAGCAGAGGAATTTGTTGTTGGTAACTCACCCCAACATTAATTATTCAAAGACCTTATCGAATGTAACTTAATTTTGGAGCTTTATACGCGAGGTTAAGTAAGTACAGCCTCAACAAAATTTTCCAGCTTTTTTGGGTCTAACTTACCGTTGGTGCGAACTCCGCTGCAAATGTCCACACCAAAAGGTTGAACGGCATCGAGGGCTTGCTTTACATTCTCTGCATTCAAACCGCCGGCAAGGAAAATGGGAATAGGAGATTGCTCAACAATTTTCCGGCTGATCTCCCAATTGTGGGTCCGGCCGGTGCCGCCCAGCTCTTTCACTTCCAGGTTGGGATTCCCGCTATCAAGCAAAAGGAGGTCCGCTTTTTCGGCGTAGAATAACGCTTCATCAACTGATTCTTCATTTGCTATATGTATAACCTGAACGCGTTTTATATTGGATAACTCTTTTTCCAGATACTCGTGAGTTCCATCTTCCGGCCGATCTACAACTTGAATGGTATTTGTTTGTGTTCTTTTATGATGTTCATATATAGCTTTCCCGGATGTCTCACTTGTTAAAAGAAATGTTGCGATGGTTGTGGAAACTGTATTTGCAATTTCTTTTATGAGTTTGTCATCAATCGGGCCCGGCCCGCTGGGCATTTTTCCAACCAATCCTATAGCAGACGCTCCAACATTGAGGGCCATTTTGGCTTCTTTTTTTGAAGAGATGCAGCAAATCTTAATTTGTGGCTTCATAGGTAATTTGTCCATCCAGGGTGTATAAAAGATAAAGAATGATCGATATTTCTTTTTTACAATTCAGTTTTTCTTAAAAATAATAACGTATCAGTGTTGTGAGAAATCTGTATGTAGTATTGGTTTTAATGATCTGGCTTAGCGGCTGCAATATTTTTGAAGCGGATTCTGCAGAGTCCGTCGTCAGAGATTTTGATGTAGTAAACGCTGAAATAGAATCTGCTGGAGAATATATCTATAATGTTGGTCCCTTGGGGGATGAAGAACAGGTGTCCATCAAGGAAGACAGACCGAATGCTTCCGTTAGTGAGCTTTTTTATGATTTTGACGGAACCGCAGTTGTAAAATATCGTTACCGACCAGAAACAGGTTTTTCCGGCAAGGATACGATTGTTCTGGAAGTCCGGCGCGGATCAGATGGCGAAACTAAAAACACCGATATCTATTACATGGTGATAAATTTGAATATCAGGGAATAGTTTTTAATCAAATAATCTAAAATATGACAAATGCAAAGCGTCCGCGGAAAGGAATGATACTTTTAACTGCACTTTCAATTCTACTTGCAATTCCTCTGAGCGTTTTTTCACAGGAGAGCATCCAAAATCTTGAGCCCGAAAACTATTTTGACTTTTGGGTTGGCAAATGGGAAGTACACTGGGAGGAGGGAGATGGCATGGGGCGCGGAACCAATCACATTGAAAAAATCCTGGACGGAAATGTGATACAGGAAAATTTCAGGATATTAGAAGGACAAAATTCCGGTTTTAAGGGGACCAGCATCTCAGTTTATCAACCCAAATTTGAACGCTGGAAACAGGCTTGGGCAGATAATAACGGGGGATATTTTGATTTCACAGGCAAAATAGATGGAGAAAAACGGATTTTTCAGACAGAGATATTTGAACGAGAAGATGGAAGTAAATTTACACAGCGAATGGTGTTTTATGATATCACAGAACATTCTATGACCTGGGATTGGGAATCATCGACCGATGGAGGGAAGACATGGAGCGCTGAACTGGCGGATTTTTTATGAGAGAATGGATGAGTAAAGCATGAAGTATTTTTAAATCTTTAAGATCATTCTCAATCTTTGAGAAACTCATATGAGCCTGGAAAGTGTAACGCTCCCCAGCCCCGATACTGGTTTCCTCACCGGTTCAGATTTAAAATCAGCGCTGAACGTCTGTTTTGTAAATATCATCTTTAAAGAATTCTGGGATAATCCTCCGGCGTTCCTGGAGCGCCGTATTCTGTATCGTCAACAATTAAGAGCATACCAACACCGTCAACCGCTGGTGAGCCGCCCCATTCAAGAGTTCCGAACCGATTTCGATTTGAATATCCTTATCGGCGTTTACATTTGTACTGGAGCATGCAGAATGTAAAAGAGGCCATTAACAATAAAGACATATAATGATTGCAGGATCGGAAAAGTTTTTTTGATTTCATAAAGATGTTTTTTGTGATGCAATCCTGTTTTTAATAGGCATAAGAAGAAGTAGAATATCTATACAGTACAGTATAGAACGAATCAATCAAGGGTCTTCATCCATTCATAGACTCGCTCTGTCCATCCTTCAAGACGATCATGTCCGATTGCCAACGCAAATCCATGCCCGCCTTTGGGATAGATGTGCATCTCCGGGTGATGTCCTTTTTCTTTAAGTGCCTTATAAAACATCAGGCTGTTCTCTACGGGAACGGCATCATCATCCGTTGCATGCAGTAGAAATGTGGGGGAGTATCTTCGGTGACTTGCGCCTCATTCGAATAGTATTCAACCATCTCGTCGCTGGGATTTTCACCCAGTAAATTATTTCGTGAACCGTGGTGGGTGTACGGTTCTTTCATAGTGATAACCGGGTAGATCAAAATCATAAAATCCGGGCGGGCACTGAGTGTATTGATGGAATCAGATGCGACACTGTCTTCATGATTGTAATGTGTTCCCAGGGTAGAGGCCAGGTGTCCGCCGGCTGAGAAGCCCATCACACCAATTTCATCTTTCGACAAATTCCATTTTTCAGCATTCGCCCGAACGGTACGCAAGGCTCGTTTTGCATCCTGGAGAGGAGCTTCATTCGGTTCAACCACAGAATCGGAAATCGGCAGCCGGTATTTCAATACAAA
This sequence comes from Balneolaceae bacterium, assembly GCA_034521495.1. NCBI lineage: Bacteria > Pseudomonadati > Balneolota > Balneolia > Balneolales > Balneolaceae > Balneolaceae bacterium. Next base: position 30,827 of record JAXHMK010000016.1, on the reverse strand, counting down.
AGCGGCAATGCCTTTGGAGTTAAACCATTTGGCAAAGTCCGTTCCTTCCCAGTCGTAGGCAAGTCCCCGGTAGCCACCGCCGGGCAGAATGACAACAGCTCTGACCTGTTGAGCTTGATCCTTGGCCGGAAGATAGATCTCCAGAGTTGGGGTTCTGAACCTGTTCAATCCATAAGATTCTGTCGGTTTCATGGATTTCGGTTGTTTCTGTTTCTTGTGAATTCGGGATGCCATCAGGCCAGAGAGGAATAACTTCTTGAGCATTTAAGCCATTTACAATAAAGATAAGAACTAACAGCAGAGATAATTTTTTTGGGGTATTCGTTTTTGAGTTGATGAGTTCTGAGTTTATGGGTTGAAGAATTAATAAATATGAATGACTGACTCAATAGCGTATTTATACGTTGAGCGAGACGTTTGCATCATCTAAGATTAAGAATATAATAAAACTTCAGAACTCACTAACTCACCAACTCAAAAACTTATCATTTCTACCTTTGAGGAAGCACATACATATCCTTCCCAAACTGTTCCAGGTCCCGGCTGTCTTTAAAAAATTCTCCGTTGAAGGGAACCGGCTGAACTAATTGTTTAGCAACGGGCTCGCCTGAAATCAGTTCAAGAGCTCTTGCGAGAAGCGGATCTTGTTCATCACCGAGGGGAGGAAGGTTGTCCAGATAATCAATTTCGCGGATGAAGTTGTTACCCATGGGAATAAAACCTTCTCCGTTTGATTCGTCAATTGGTGTTTCTGATCTTCAGCACAATTGGTTGAATAGCATTTTTATGATCCGGATTTGCATTGTCGCGATTAGTATAAGGTGCGCCATCTTGTGTATCATAAAGTGTTAGAGAAGCATCATCTTTTCCAACCGTTTGTCGGCCAATTAATGTTACGTCCATAAAAGGATTTAATCCATTGATGACCGCTTCGCTGGCTGATGCCGTTCCAAAACCTGTAAGTACAAAGAGCCTGTCAATGGAGAGAGAATTCATTTCTATCCGATCTACGATATTAAAATTTTCATCAATAATGAGTACCTCCTCCAAAAATGGAACTGTATCATTCTCATCAGATCGCTTGGCATTATGGGTAAATACGGCAAAATCTTCGTTTTCGCCCAAACCCGATATCATGCTGGCAAGTGTGGCGCTTGTAATTACAGCCCCACCGCCATTATAGCGGAGATCTAACACGAGTTCATCAATACCTTCAGAAATAAAATTTCCGAAAACATTATTTAGATTTTCGTGAGAATTTGTTTGAAAGGAGTTGTAAAGCAGATATCCAACTTTAGAGCTGCCCGTATCGATCACTTTGGAGATGTTGATTGGATTTTCGGTTATTTCTGTGGAACTGACAGATACTGTTTCACCGGTTTCTGAGATTGTACCCTCAATAGACTCTGCCATTGTCAGCTCATACGTACTGTTGGCCAAAAGAGAACGAAAATTATTAACTGTTAAAGCTGTACCGTTAATACCTGTAAAAATATCTCCCCGTGTTAAGCCGGCATCATCAGCCGGTGTGCCATCAAGAACATACTGTACATAACCGTAAATGTTATTGCTTTGACTGCTGGTTTGAACGAGTCCATACTCAAATCCAAAATCCTGAGAAATGCCCTGGCGGCTTTGTCGAAACTCTACATAATCATCAATAAAAAAGGAGAAATCATCTTCTCCGATGCCTTCACCAAAATTTTCCGGAGTAAAATAACAGATCCTCAAATACACCTTCGGCATCCTGAAAGCCGATCAAATAATCGTGGTAGGCTTGGTCATTCTTAAAGAATGCTTTATTATCGACTAATTTGGGAACATCGGCTTGCCAAAAATACCAATAATTCAATGCCTCCCAGACAAACTGTTTCTGGGATGGAGCCTTATCGATTTTATCTTTGCAACTTGAAAAAATGATAAGTGTAAGACTCAAATAAAGGAGAATAGAAAAACCTTTTTTCATAGGAAATATTTATTAAAATCTATTGATGATTCTGGCGTTGTATTCTAAAAATTGTATACACATAAAATAAAACTTATGAGATCAACATTTATTACGATTGTATCATTTTTTTTACTTCTGTTTGGATGTTCATCAGAGAAGAATCTCATGACTGATTATGATATTGAGATTATACAAGCTTCTTACAAACATTGGAGTGAAGCTCCGCCGGTGCAATCAGATGTTCGGGAAAGGGGTACCGACCTTGAATTAATTGTAGAAAACTGGCCGGAGGGAGCGGAACCGAGGCACATTATTTATCGAAAAATGAGATCGTTCCCGGTTGAAATAGTTGACAGTACTGAAACCGGCATGACGGTACAAGCGCGGATCATCAGAACCTCCGCCGTGATGAGTGAAACATCCGGAAGGGTTGAGCAGTCCGATCGATTGGTTTTTACATTGGCGGATGGTAAAATGGGCTATGTAGAAATTGATGAGTGGAGCAGGATGGAGGAGTAGAAACTCCACCTTAGAAAGAAGTGATATTTGAGCTCATCAATAAGAACACCCCTCTGAGTTTTTCAAGAACAGTTGAAAAACTCTGTCTCCCCTGAAAGGGAGACCTTCTTTCTCACCATTTCTCCAATCCCAGTAACTTCTTACCAAGCGCAGTTAATTCAGCTGTTTCAGCATGTTCCTGTTCCCACTTTCGGGGATCGCCGGGAAAAGCGTAACCTTGTGGGGCAATTCGATCTCTCCAGGATTTGATGCGCCATTCCCGTCAGCTCCTCATTTTCCTCTTCGGCGGGAGTCATGGACAGATATTGAGCGATTCGTGGCCGGTTTGAATGATTGGGCCGGATTCCGTGCGGAAGCATACTGTTAAATATCAACAAGTCCCCCGCTTTCATATTTACTTTCCTGATATCAAACCCGGAGATGTCGGGCTGAAACGGATCGCGGTCGTCGGGTTGATTTTTCACCCATTCATCAAAATTACGGTAAAGCTCAGGCACGCATTGGAATCCACCCGTTTTATCGTCGGTATCCGAAAGCGCAAGAACACCTTGTACATTTACCGGCAGTGGATCTTTGGATGTATCAATATCCCAGTGTATAAATCCTTCAAATTCATAGCCCTCTCTGACCGGAAAATTCAGGTTCACACGATCGATAGAAACCCACAAATTCTCCGTTCCCCAAATATCCACAAATGCGTTATACACTTTTGGATGCTGTCGGTTATTCCAAAGTGCCTGGTGATTATAAACCTCCACCATGCCGCTGTTTACCAGTTCTGTCATTTCGATCTCACGGCGAGGCGGACGATACCAGGTTTCGGGATGGTCGGGGTCTTTTTCCTCAAACGTCCAGATCAGCTCTTTCGTTGCTTCTACATTTTCTTCGGGTACCGCATCAGAAATAATCACATATCCATTCTCTTGCCAAAATGTCCAGTCATCTTCAGAGAGAACCCGAAGAGATTCATTGTTGTCTCGTTGATTAAACGAACGCTCCAGATCGTAGGAGACTCCTGCATTTCCGGGTTGTTTTTCTGATTTTTTCATAGACAAAGTAATTATTAGGATTGAAATAGAATCTGCAAAAACAGATTCAAACTTCCAAAGATGCTCATCTGTCGGGTTTAAACGGGAGAAGTAAAATTCAATTTGATAAAACCTGCTGTTAGAATCAGGTAGAGCAGAGCCGGAAGTCCAAACAGAATCCATGATTCTGCACTAAAAACATATTTAATTAATCCCAAACCGGTGGCTAAATGGAAAACCAAATTTCCAAGGAGCAAAGGTTTCCCATAGATACCGCCAATTGTTATCCCTCGGCTCATATAGTTAATGATGGCAATTCCAATCAGGGCTGAACCTAAAATCTGCATTAACGCGAGGTCTGCCGTGTTCATCTCCGTAGTGCCGATAAATTGACCCGTTTCCTGGGGTAAAAATGTGATGGCAATTCCAAGTATTGCGTTTATAATTGCACTCGAAATCAATACGATTTTGCTAAGATTCTTCATGCATCCGATCTTTTGATTAAAATGTTTTGTAAAGTGTATAAAAAATTTATCAGCATTTTCAAGGATTTGTCACTTCTTTTTGAACTCTTGAAAGAAGATCACTGCAATTGTAATAATGGTGATCGGTACAACGAAGTAGAACAAAATGGTACTAAAAGCTGAAAGGAGTTCATGCTGAGTTGCATTGAGAATCAAATATGTTGTGTAGGCGATATAATATCCAAGAAACAGAGCGCCTTCCCACCGGTTTATAGTTCCCCCGGTGAAAAAGATGGGCAGACAGGCCACTGATACAGCTATCAATAGTGGAATTTCTAAACCAATAGCCACTTCAGATACGAAAATTCCGGCCGGCGCCAAAACACTCGAAATTCCAAGCACACCCAGGATATTAAAGATGTTGCTGCCCACGACATTTCCCACTGCAATATCGCGCTCGCCCCGAATAGCGGCAATAATGGATGTTACCACCTCTGGCATGGATGTACCTGCAGCTACGATCGTTAGCCCAATGATGAGTTCACTAATCCCAAGATTCTCTGCAAACGTAACAGCACTGTTTACAAGCCACCGCGAACCAAAAATCAAAAGTATGAGCCCCACAGCCACGTAGGTACTATTTAAAACCCATTTTACTTTCTCAGGCGTGGTTTCTGATTGTTTATTTTCAGTTTGGCTTTTATCCCTGAGGCTAAAATATGTCAGGATGCCGATGTAAGCCACAAGTCCGATCACGAGCATCCATCCATCAAAGCCGCTAATTAATTGATCTAACGATATCAACAACACTCCTATAGATAGAAAGATCATGATGGGCACATCAAACCGTATGAGCTGTTTGGAAACAAATAATGGCGTGATGATGGACGAAAGCCCGAGAATAAAAAGTATGTTGAACATATTGCTTCCCAGAACATTTCCGAGAGCAATGTCTGCCTGTCCAGTGATAGTTGATTTGATGCTCACAGCCAATTCCGGCGAACTGGTACCAAATGCTACAACGGTTAGTCCAATAATAAGCGGCGAAATACCAAGCCCCGAGGCAATTTTTGAAGCACCACGAACCAATATTTCGGCCCCGATAATGAGGAAAGCTAATCCCAGGATGAATAATAAGATTGTCATTGAAGGCTATGAATGATTGTTTGAATATGTGATTTGATATCGCAGAATCATACGATTTTTGATTCAATTATTTTAGCAGATTTTTTACCGCTAAAAAAGAATATATAAATTGAACGTTGATTCAATCAAACGATGATACTTCAGTTATCAACCATTGTAGAAGGCTTTGCAAAACCGAGGGTATGCGTCAATCTGAACTCGATTCAGATTCTCCATTCGCCTTTATAGCCAGTATCAGGAGATCCTGAATCAAGTTCAGGATGACGGTCAGAGTTTTGCAAAGCCTTCTTGTAATGGAATAGATACAAATACATTTTTAGAGTATTCATCTTTTTCAAAGAAGAGCCCTATGTTATCGTTTTCCAGAATCGTCATTGAAGAGTAAGCAGAACTTCCGGGATAGATTCTTAACCCATCTGTCCAGGTTTTACCCCTATCGAAACTGGTCCGAATGGTCATATTTTTTACGCTCTTTAGGGTGTTTAGAATTTGAAAACAGTAGTATCGATCCGATCATGTTCTGGAACAACGATTGTGCTGTGCATTCTGCGAATCACAATGTTGATATCCTGGTGTACTGTTCGCAGATCTGCCGCGATCTTCTACGCGTGTCATGAAGGGCCGTATATCAGTCGCCGATATCAGCTACAGCGGCTGATGAGAGCGGGAATCACGATAACAGCCGTGATTCTAAATCACCACTGTTAAGAAGATTTTTGAAATCAAGTTTTTTCCCTGATGATTGATTTTGTGCGGTAACACTCCCAAAGAAAATGGTTGAAAACAGAAGTTTAAAAACTGTTAGATAGATAAAATGTCTGAATGGCATATTTATTTCGAATCACTGAGTTGAGCGTTTAACACACTTGTCAATAGAATATACTTTCTATCAGTACTGTCCAAAACGTTTCAAGATGTACACATAACATCATATGAATGCATCTAAAGACAGATTTTTTGAATTTCAAAAAACCAATCTTCTCTGAGAACTTCCTGTTTGCCATGCTCCTTTAGAAGTACCTGGTTGGTATCCCTAACAAGTGATCGAAGCAAAATGCGTCCAGTAGGGTACGCTTGGCAGAAACTCAATATGCTTTATGAAATTGAAAAAACTCACAGGTGCACACCATGCGTTCCGAAGGAACGCAGCCACTAAAATGGGGCCATCCAACATAATACCCACCAAACCTTCCCAAAGGAAGGTGAAGCGTTTGCTTTAAATCCGGGCATGATAAAGTGGCATCTCATTATTTATGAAATGGATTGTTCACAAATTTGTTTTCAATTGTTTTGACGATTATCAACCAGTTATTTTAAATGGTTTGGACAGCACTGACTTTCTATATAGTGTCTCTAAGAAAATGTCAATCTCTGCGTTCCGCTTGCCCCAAAACTGCTCATGTACACGTAGTACACTGCGCTTTTTGGGACTGCGCGCGCCTTGATCTTGACGTTTTCTTAGGACACTATGAGTTTTCTTACAAACACTATAAAGCATTTCGTTTGAGGTGAGCACTATTAAAAAATAGAGTGATCAGGATGTTTCACGGTGATAATCTGATACGCTTCATTGCGCTTATCAAGAATATACTGATACTTTGCTGATGCAGCTCTGTCCTGGTAAATAGAAATAAGGGCGTTCACATATCCATTCGCTTGTCTCTCAATACTTTCCAGGTTGATACTGATGCCCCGTTTATGTAATTCTGATTTATGAACCACAGGCGCGGAAAATCCATACGTAACTTCTGAAGAGGAGATCGGTTCTACAGTTGGAATATGGTTTTTAAAGCCGTTTAAAATTTCAGGTGAGGGATCTGAACCGAACGTACCAATAAACAGGTAGTCAGGATTAACTTTTGGATGATAAGTGAGATAATCGACTAAACTGGAAAAGACCTCTGATTCTATTTGGTGACGCTCCTCAGTGCTCATTTCCCATCTCAGATTAAAAACATAGGCCGATCCTATAATTCCGACTAATGAAAAAGTAAGAATCAAGAAAATTTTGAGCTCTGATGTTTTTATACCACATGATTGTGGGTGAGTGTTGTTAACAATTACCCGTTATGTTCCAACTAACGAAAGATGAACTTGAAAACCAAGAGTAGTGAAAGATAGAAGCTAATTTGATTCATTTTCTTTAAGAGGGCTTTGCAAAACCGTGGTTATTGGTCAATCTGAACTCGATTCAGATTCTCCATTCGTCTTTATAGCCAGTATCTGGAGATCCTGAATCAAGTTCAGGATGACGGTCAAATTTTGCAAAGCCTTCTTTAGATAAAAGCACTATATCAGCGTCGCGAAATTACAGATTTAATTATAATATTGTTATAACAACTATAGAAAAGAAACCACACCTATTATGGAAACAAAAATCAGAAAAATCGGAAATAGTTTGGGAATTACTCTTACAAAACAATTGATTGATGAGCTTCATCTAAAAAATGGTGACACATTAACCATTAAGAAAAAGGGATCGAATTTAGAATTAATACCGGTGGACCGGGAGTTTAATGAGTGGGCAGAGGCGTATCGCGAGGCCAATACAGATTACAAAGATGTATTGAAAGAGCTGGCGAAATGATAAAATTTTTAGACAAAAAGATTATTCTGGCTTTTCATCAGGATCAGGTAAAAATTTATGGTGGTAAAGATGGGGTTCGGGATGAGGGATTACTGGAATCAGCATTTGCTCAGCCACAGGATAGTTTTGGTGGCGAAAATGTTCATAGCAGTATTTTTGAGATGGCTGCCGCCTACGGGTTCCATATTTGTAAGAATCATCCATTTTTTGACGGAAATAAGAGAACAGCTTTGGTAGCTATCTATACCTTTCTCTATGTAAATGGCTATCGTTTGCAGGCAGACAAAAAAAGCCTCTATGCCGTGATGATTGATTTAGCAAGTGGCAAACTTGAAAAAGAGGAGTTAGCGGATTTTCTGAAAAAAAATTCCAAAGAGAGGAAATAGCTTCGTTTAATCCTAAGTCGTTTAATTTCCGGGCCCTCTGGGTTGGAAAAGAATAAAATTCCCCTTAGAAGGGGGAAGGCGAGTGAAGTGAACAGGGGGATGATGTTCTAAATTTTGGATTGTGGCAATTCCAATCTGCGTTAATGCGCTTGATTATATGACGGCTATTATTTGCTATAGACGCTGTTTATACCGGTATAAGATTCGTTCACACTATTTTCAAGGTTTTTGTTATTGGGATTCCAGGTTTTAAGGTTTGATAGACCACGCAACTTTTTACTGCAGCACCAAATAAAGTTTTTAAAACCTTTTCTCCTGCATTGTCTGAACCTAATTCTACCTCCATATTCATTTTTTGAAATCCTACAGGAACAGAGTTATCAAACTTTAATGTTCCGCGAACATCAAGATTGGCTTCAACTGACACTTTTGTGTGCTCCAATTGGATTTCCAATCGATCTGCAATCATTCTCATGGTACTTTCCAGACAAACTGCCAATGCGGCACATAAAATGTCTCCGGGTGTTGAGTAATCGTGATCACCGCCTACAGCTCTATGGAGTCCCGTTTTGAGTGGCAATTTTAGCTCATCATTCATTAGAACTTTAGAATGAAATGGATCATCCAGGTTTTCACCTTCAACGACTGCTGAATCTACAATCAATGCTTTTTGTGGGTCATTATCATAGATCTCCTTTAGTTGATTATGCCTTTTTACGACTTCGGATGTTACATTTCGCAGTTTAAGTTTTTTAGCTAAATGCTTAGCGGTAAATTTAATGTCATCTTTTTCCATAAAATGTAATTTGATACTTATTATGATTATAAACTATATCTGAACATTTATTTAATTGGTAGGAGGCTTTGGAATACCCATCTGTCGGTTGTTTTTACCGGCTGATGGGTGTCCCTAAACCGTCAGCCCGCACATACAGCGTGCAGACGGGTAGTAATGCAATTCCCACTGGTACTACATTGGTATAACAGCCATGTGATTAAAGTTATCCTCACTTCGGTCATAAGTTTCTGCAAAGCCATTCTTATAAATCATATGGAAGACATGAAGAAAATCGCTCTCAAATCAAAGTAACTTACCGAATCACTCTGCTGTTTTGTTGACCGGTTGAAATGCTTCTTTTACCGTTCACCTAAAGGATAGGTAATAGAGGAGAGCTTGTCATGAGACGCAGGTCTCAAATTTAATTTTCTTTTTATGCAGAAAGTATTTTTTCTGGGACTTTTGTCCCACTTGAATGATATAAGAATTGTTCAATTTGTGGGCCAGCACCCATTTAGTATAACTTAGAGAAGGGCAATCTCGGCACTAAATCTTTGATTATTCCTTAGAAGGCAATAAGTAGTAAGAATAGGTAAAAATGAATAGGAGTCAGGTAACTATTCTTTACCCATACCCGCTTCCCGGGCCAGCACAATAGCCCGGCTGCGTGAATCAACCTGCAGCTTGCTGAAGATACGGGTGTTGTGATTGCGCACCGTCTTGGGACTGATAAAAAGCTTATCAGCAATTTCATCGTTACCCAACCCTTTTGCTATTAGATTGAGTACTTCGCATTCTCGCGGAGTAAGTTCGGGGAAAAGTTCCTGTGTATTATCGCCCTTTTTTTCGGTATCAGAAGCATCGATAAAACTTCGAACTTCGGCCAGAAAACGATCCCAAGCAGGCTCATCGGGTTGCATGATATGATTTTCACTCTCCAGCGGGACAAACCGGGCATCGGGTATCAGAGAGGCCAACTGCCGACCTGCTTCAAAAGGCACCACTTTATCGCCGGTTACATGAAAAATAAGCGTGGGTACTTCTACCTGTGTTGCCGAATCTTCGATATCGATATGGTGATAGGCTTCCCAAAGTTGAGCAGCCATGGTGGGTGTGGCTGTTTTGCGTTGCAGTTCAGCAAGCCATCTATGTTCCTTTTCTGAGGCTTCCGGCATTAGTAAATCAGCAAAAACTCTTCGAAACACATCCGTATCCTTTCGTCCCCATCCCGCTTCTATCATTTCGGTTAGTGCTTTCGCTTCTTTTTTCTGCTGCAAAGAAGCTCTTTCTGTGAGATTTCCCCGGCCATAACTATCAAAAAGAATGAGGTGACTAACCCGTTCGGGGTGTCGTACCGCATAAGAAAGTGCAATGGAGCCTCCCTGGCAAAAACCTAATAGCGGAAATTCATCAATGCCAGCATCATCTATGATCGCTTCCAGGTCCTGTACCCAGGCTTTCATAGATAACTCTTCAACCGAACGATCGGATAGGCCCGAACCACGCTGATCAAAGCGGATAAGAGTGTGATCTCTCGAAAACTCCTCGAACCAATGAGACCAGATCGGTCCTTTCCAATCGAGATCCAGATGGGTCAGCCAGTTAGCGACCCGGACCAAAGGAGGGCCGTTTCCCGAGGTTGCATAGGCTAAATTAATTCCGTCAGGAGCCGTGCAGAAATGAATAGCTTGTTTCATATCCTTTTCAACTGATTTTGCTTACTTAAATTAAGCTATAAAATGTCCCTCTCTATTTCTACTGTTGTTATTTAGAAGATTAGTAGAATCAATATAGCTTTAAACACCTCGATGTATAACTCGGCTCCGCAAATAACCGGCACCAGAATTGATTGAGTTGATAAAAGATAATTTCCTAAAACTACCACAGAATTTTAAAAAAACAAGGCGGTGTTTCGGTTGATTTGCTGTTCAAAGCAACCTCACGCACTGATTTTATGCGGATCCTGTCGGACATGCCACACGGTTTGGATATAGATCGTATTCTCCTCTTTACGTATCCGATCGGGTGCCGATAATTGCCGGATTTCAGTTCAAATGATGAGGGGATCAGACATTTACACTTACCTTTGATAATAAAGCTGAGCAGGCTCTTCAGGCCTGATTCCATTGTCACTTACGCTCAACGGAGACAAACAATGCCATTTATAAGATCTATCAAGCGCTACTTTTCAGCCAGGAGGCCGCTTCAGGATTACTATAAAGATCAACTGCAGACGTCTATTCCTTTTTACAGGTATCTGAGCACATCACAAAAAAGCAGGATTGAAACGCGAATGAGCGTGCTGCCAGGATGAGAAAATTTTTGAGGGGTGTGGCGGGTTAGACTGTCACCGATGAAATGAAGGGGTTATTACGGCATACGCGGGGTTGCTTATCATGGAGAAACCGTCTGACTACTACAGTGATCTGCGCGCCATCCTTGTTTATCCTGATGATTACGTAGCACCCGTGTATGAAATGTATGATGGGGGTGTGATCTCGGAAAGGGTCCGAACGGCGGCAGGGCGAGTCGTGGGATTCGGGCAGTATCGTACTTTCCTGGAAAGACATTCAGGATTCTACGCTGAACAGAGACAACGCACACAATTTGATTATTCATGAATTTGCGCATCAGCTGGATGATCAATACGGACTATCGGGCGGAATTACGTTTGAAGGCAAACCGCTTCAAACGGATGAATGGACACATGACCTTGCCAAAATCTATCGCGACCTGATGGATGCCGAGCGGTTTGGGCGAACCAATCACCCGCTGGATCTGTACGGTGCCACGAACCCGGCGGAATGCTTTGCAGTAGTGATGGAAGCTTTTATTGAATCTCCCCGAAAGCTTCAAACCGCATATGGGTCGGCCTACAGGCAGCTGGCCGACTTTTTTGGGTTTGATCCGGGGAGAATGTGGGATTTTTAAGTACAACAGTTGACCTGAAGAATTAATATTGAGATAACATAGACTCTTTCTAAAGATCCATATATTTGAGTTCACTATAATAGAAGGTGAATTTTACTAATGAGCAAGAAGATTAAAGTAAACCGTTCACTGCTCACATTATATGCAAGCTACTTATTGTGCTATGATAGTGGAAGAACAGATTGTTTCACTCTTATGTGCCATGTTCTATTATTTCTTGATCTTACTATTTAAGCGTTAACAATTCGTCACTAACTAATTATTCAAATCTCATTTTGATGAAATTAATAAAGCACATCTTAGTACTTACATTCGTTTCCCTTTTTCTCTATTCATGCGGAGGAAATGGAGATCAGGATCCATCACAACAAAGAGTAAATATTCTTGGGGCCGGGGCAACATTTCCTGCGCCACTTGTTACTGCAATGGCCGATGAGTATAGGAATCTTACAGATCAGAGGATAACTGTTAATTACCAGTCGATCGGGTCAGGCGGCGGAATCAGGCAGTTTATGGAACAAACGGTGATGTTTGGCATGAGCGAGGCGTTTCTTTCTGATGATGTAATCTCTGATATTGAAAGCAGTACCGGTGGCCGTGCGTTTAACATTCCGATTACTCTCGCCGATGTTGTGCCCACATACAATCTTCCAAGTGTTGAGGAGAAACTTATATTTAACGGCCAGGTGCTGGCAGATATCTATCTTGGAAATATTGAAAGATGGGACGATCCCGCTATTGTTGAACTGAATCCCGATGCAGATCTGCCGGACAGGGATATTACCGTTGTTCACCGTTCAGATGGATCGGGCACGACCAATGTGTGGACCAGTTATCTGACGCGTGTTTCAGACGAATGGAGAGAAGAGGTGGGCTTTGCTACAAGCGTGAATTGGCCTACAGGTATTGGCGGAAACGGGAACGAAGGAGTGGCAGGTGCAGTACAAAATACGCCGGGTGCACTGGGATATAACAGCCTGACCTACGCGATTCTCAGCGATATGTCGTTCGCGTCGGTAATTAACAGTTCAGGCAATGTTATTGAACCAAGCTATGAAGCAACAACTGCTGCAGCTGATATTGAACTGCCGGATGATACCCGAATCCTGTTTACCAACACACCTGCTGAATATGGATACCCTATAGCCGGATTTGCCTGGATGCTTATCTATGAAAATCTGGAGCAGAACAATGCAATCAGTAACCGAAGAGAAGCTGAAGAGCTTGTTAAATTTCTGGTTTGGAGTATTACGGACGGCCAGGATCTGGCAGAGCCACTTGGATTCGCAAGAATTCCGGATGCGGCGCTGGAGAAAAATATCCAGATGATCCGCCAAATAAAATGGGATGGAGAAAATATTGGAGAGGAGATTCTGCAGGAAGAAGGGCTGATCTGATCTGGTAAACATAAAAATTTTGAAATAGAAGGATGAAACATCTGCGTGGTAGTCATCAAATTGTTGAAGCAAAGAAAAATGGCCAATGGAAAAATTAGATTCTGAAAACGGCGTAAAATCAGATTTTTCTGTTCAGCCTCTAAAACGGATCTATCTTTGGCTGGGCGACAAAATTTTTACCACCATTGTTGTTGCGTTTAGGCATTACCATAATTCTCATAACGCTCGGGATGGCGCTTGTTCTCTTTTGGGAGGGGAGTTTAGCACTCAATGAATTCGGATTGTTTGGATTTATAGCTGAAACAACCTGGGATCCTGCCGTGCAGCTGGTATTTGGTGCATGGCCTTTCATAGTGGGAACTGTTGTTACCAGTGTTCTTGCTCTGGCAATATCGATATTTCCGGCGGTAGCGGTTGCTATTTTTTCCGCGGAATATGCGTCGGGTGGCTGTCAGAAATTATTGACAATCTGGTCCGGTTAATTGCCGCTATACCCAGTGTTGTTATTGGAATCTGGGGAATTTTTATCCTTGCACCCTGGCTGCGTGATACGATTTATGAACCCATCTATTTTTGGACGGAAACAAACTATCCCGACTATGTATCGATCCTTGGTAATCCGATGGGGTACGGGATGGCAACAGCCACCATCGTTTTGGCCCTGATGATACTTCCCTACACCACAGCTCTCGCAAAGGATGCCATCAAGGCGGTTCCAAAAGATCAGCGGGAAGCATCCTGGGCGCTTGGGTCTACGCGATGGGAAGTGATTCGAATGGCTGTGCTACCCTATGCCCGCGGGGGAATTATGGCCGGCGCTATTTTATCCCTTGGCCGGGCGATTGGTGAAACCATGGCCGTTGCGATGCTAATTGGAAATAAAAACACGCTGCCGTTTTCTATCTTTGGTGCAGGTGCCACAATGCCTTCTGTGATCGTAAATGAATTTCGTGAAGCAGTAGAAAGTCTTCACCTTTCGAGCCTGATGGCAATCGGGTTTGTACTCTTTCTGATTGCCCTGATCGTGAATTTAACGGCAGCCTACATTCAAAGAAGAATTTCTATTGGAGGAGGGCAGGTCGTATGAAAAGCCTGAAACGCAGGAAAATTCACGACAAACTCATGATAGGAGTACTCAGCTTTACAACTATTATTGTTCTGCTGCCGCTTCTCATCATTATTTTTCACGTTTTTATTGAAGGGTTTAGTGCACTGAGTTATGAGTTTTTTACAGAGGAGCTTGGATCCCCAGCCAGGGCAATTCAAAACACGCCCACAGGTTTAGTCCACACCATTATCGGTACTGTGGTAGTTGATACTCTCGCGTTAATAATCGCAGTTCCTGTAGGTATTGGAGCGGGTATGATGCTCAGTGAATATCCCGAGCACATGCTGAATCCTTCTCTTCGTCTGATGAATGATACCCTCAACGGAATGCCCGCCATTTTGAAGGGCCTGTTTGTATTTGTACTGATCGTAAAACCGATGGGCACATTTTCAGGTATAGCCGGAAGTGTAGCACTTGCCGTAGTGATGCTCCCAATTATTGCACGAACCACAGAAAGCGCCCTGCAGTCTATCCCGTGGACCATTCGGGAAGCAGGCCTTGCGCTGGGTCTGCCAAGATGGAGAGTGGTGATTTCAACCGTAATGCCGGCGGCAAAAGCCGGACTAATAACCGGGGTTTTGCTCGCATTTGCGCGCGCTGCCGGTGAAGCTGCTCCTCTCTTATTTACATCGTTCGGCAATAACTATCTTCCAAACAGCTGGCTTGGTTTTATATTCAGTCCAACGGATACACTCCCACAGCGTCTCTACAGCCTGGCAATTAGTCCGTACGAGCAGTGGCATGGTATGGGATGGGCGGCGGCAATTGTGCTGTTTGGTATTGTAATGATTACATTTATTATAGCTCGGTTTTTAGCAAAAGATAAATTCGGAAAAGTTAAATTATCATAGTTTAAACCTTGATGATTCGTGGGTGTGGACGTTATTCAATCCTGTCAGCTCGTTTGGACATGAGCATTTGGTGTCTGATAACGTACAACGGACCCGTCAGCCCGCAAAAACAGCGTGCAGACGGGTGTTTAGGAGCTTTAATACTAACAGAGTGGAATTACTAATTTACTATGAGTTTTAAATTAGAGACAAAGGATTTAACGGTAAAATATGGCGATGTTATCGGGGTTAAGGATATTTCGCTTGCCGCGGCACACCGGTCAGTTACGGCGCTGATTGGCCCTTCAGGGTGTGGTAACAACCTATCTGAGGGCGCTTAATCGCATGCATGATCTTACCCGCGAAGCGAAAGTTGAGGGGAAGGTATTGTTTGAAGGAAAAAATATCTACGATGAGGATGTGAACCCGGTGAATGTGAGGCGTAAGATTGGAATGGTTTTTCAAAAGCCTACCCCGTTTCCCACGATGTCGATCTATGATAATGTTGTGGCAGGCCTGAAACTTGTGGGCATCAAAGAGAAATCGCTGCTCAAAGAGGTTTGTGAAAAAGCACTGAGGCAGGCGGCTCTTTTTGAGGAGGTAAAAGACCGCCTGAATACGGCAGCGGTAAGCCTGTCGGGTGGCCAGCAGCAGCGTCTGTCTATTGCACGGGCGCTTGCGGTTGAACCGGAGATTTTGCTGATGGATGAGCCGACCAGCTCACTGGATCCGCAGGCAACAATGAAGATTGAAGAGTTGATTCAGACATTAAAGAAAGAAGTAACGATGATTGTGATTACTCATAATATGCAGCAAGCTGCACGGATTTCCGATAAAACAGCTTTCTTCTATGAAGGAGAACTGATTGAGGTAGGTGATACAAAAAAAATATTTACAAGTCCTGACAAGCAACAGACAGAAGATTATATTACCGGTAAGTTTGGATAGTTTGTATCTTTAGAGAACGCGTTTACCAGTTGGATTAAAATTTCGAAAAACAGTCCCCCTTCTCCCAAAGGGATCACTTTGTGGGAAGGGTGAAAGCGAACGGAGTGAGCAGGGGGATGACCAGATGAGTATTGATTTTATCCAAATTTTTAATAAATGGCTTAAATCAAGTACTTATCATCCCCCATTGCCCTCCGCCGGCTGGCGGAGGGACACTCTTCAAAACAACCTCAACCAGTAAAAGCGTTTAGAGAGTAATAATCAATTAAAATAAGAAAATAATGACGACATTAATCCAGGAAAGCCTTAAAGATCTCCAGGGAAAACTTAATGAAATGGCCGAAATGGTGGTTGACTCCATCAATGGGTCCATTGAATCTCTTGTAGAAAAAGATGTAGAGAGAGCTAAACAGATCAAGAAAGAGGATAAAAAAATCAATAACATTCGATGGGATATCGAGGAAGACTGCATACATCTGATTGCCACACAGCAGCCTGTTGCGTCCGATTTACGTGAGCTGATTGCTCTGCTCAATATAATCACTGAGCTTGAACGTATCGGGGATTATGCAGCGGGCATCTCAAAACTTACCATTCTAATTGGCGATGAGAAACATGTGAAATCGCTCATTGATATCCCGAGAATGAAGGAAATTGCTGTGGATATGATTGAAAACTCCATGAAAGCGTATATCAACCGTGATGCCAAATCTGCACGAATGATCCACAGCCAGGACGATGATATCGATGATCTTTACCAGCAGGTTTACAGAGAGCTGATCTCGTATATGATCGAAAAGCCCTCTAACATCACACAGTGTACATATCTTGTTTGGGTTGCCCATAATATTGAGAGAATGGGAGACCGGGTAACCAATATCTGCGAACGAATCATCTATCATGCAACCGGAGAGCGGGCGGATGATTTGTAATGAAAATTGTATTTAGAAATCGATTGAGCATATAATCCTCAATCGCTTAAATTCAGCCCCCAATTGTAGTCATCGTCCGGTTCTTCTGATTGGACAGATTGAACATTCCGGCGTGTTTGGCCTTTTTGTGATAGAGGGCTTCCCTAATGATGGGTTTCAGGTCTTCGCCGTCTCGTAAGGGTTGCAGAAGATTAGTCTCGTCACGGGAAAACAGGCAGTTTTTGATGGAGCCGTTGGCAAGCAGCCGAATTCGATTGCAGCTTCCACAAAACTGTTCACTCATTGAGCTGATGACCCCGATTTGCCCCTTGAATCCGTCGATGGAGTAGTGCTTTGTGGTGTCATGTGGAGCATCTTCATCACGAATTAAAGTGTATCGCTCCGAAAGGCGATCCCTGATTTCATCTGCCGATACCATCTTATCGTTGTTCCAGCGGTTGCCGTCAAACGGCATAAATTCGATGTAGCGGATAATGATCGGAAGGTCTTTTGCAAGTACCGCAAAATCCGCGATCTCTTCCTCATTCATTCCGCGCATCACTACCATGTTTATTTTGGTATTGAATCCGCGCTCCACAAGGGTATAAATGTTTTCAAGCACATGTTCGAAACCCGAACGCCGGGTGATCAGGTTGAATTTATCGGCGTCCAGCGTGTCCAGGCTGACATTCACATTTCTCAGGCCGCATGATTCAAACACATCAATAAACCGGTTCACGATCAAACCGTTGGTTGTGATGGCAAGCTCAACCGGCCGCTTGCCCAGTTCGTGAAGAATGTGATCGGCATCCTTGCGTACAAGCGGCTCTCCGCCGGTAAGGCGTATTCTATCGACTCCAATTCAATAAACGTATCAATTATTTGCAGAAGCTCTTCGTAGCTGCAGATATGTGATTTTGGAGACAGATCAATTCCCTCTTCCGGCATGCAGTAGGTGCAGCGAAAATTACACCTTTCCGTTAATGAAAGCTCTCAGATAGTTGTGAACGCGTCCGTGTTTGTCTTTTAACATTTGTTAATTGGACTTCAAAAATTTAAAGATTTCTACGATATCGTGAAATTAAAGTCCTCACGTATGGTAAATATGATTTTTTCTCCACTGGCCGGGGTACTGGTCTTGAACAAAGACAAAGTCACTGGTTTTGTGCCGAAGGCATTCCTTTGGAGCAAAAACTTCCTTTTTTTTGTTTAGCCTGTAATTGTTTTAAGAGAACTTTAGCTCTAAGATACTCACCTTTTGTCGGTAATTAATTATTATAATAAGAAAAATATGGACCGTATTAGTAGTGGGATCATTACTTTTTCCGGCCGGGCCAGCAAGGGAATCTATGAAGACAAGTCAGGACCGGGCACTAAAAATAATTTTCAAATTGACTAAGCTACGAAATCGAATGGATTTACCAAGCAATCCCCGACGAGTATGAAAAACTTGTGGATGAAATGAAAAGAATAAGTGATGTGAATAGTTGTGCTGTAATCTGTAAAGCAAGAGAGACCGAAGCAATGTGCGAAAAGAAGCTGCCGGGGTTTGGTGAACAGACACGGAAAATATCGATGCAGTATAATCCACAGCCACTTTGAGATAAAATTTTGACCCATCGGGAAGCCTTTGGCTCGGGTTTATAGTTGAAATGATCATCTCTCTATTGGCTGACTTTAATTTCATCTCCGGAATGAATCATCCCGTCCTGAATAATTTGAGCACGTAAACCGGCTTTGTGAACCAATGGTTTCATGATCTTTTTCCCGGTCAGTTTTTCCAGGTGGCGGCAGGGTTCACACAATTCAATCCCTTTGGCAGTAACTTCTCCAACCGTAAAAACCCTGCCCACCAGATCATTTAAACGGATATTTTTCAGTCACCAGATTTCTTCTGAGATCGCCCGGTTGAATGATGCCAAACTCCCCTGATTGATTAAGCTCATCAACCGATTCCCCTTCGACCAGCGTACATTCATTCTCAGGTTTACGTTCTTCAACAGGCAGTTTTATCTGTTTGTGATAATTTCGATCGCCTTTTAAGCCAACACCGGCAACGGCTTCAATCGACTCAACCTCCGAAATTTCTCCCTCCGGTTCAGGTGTAATATATATACCTGTAACTGTTCCATTTAAATTCATGTATTATAATACCATATTAAACACATAACCGGAAAAAATAATAAAGAGAGTAACGGTACCGAAAAAGATGGCAATTAATTTAAAAGTCATCACTTTTTTCAATAGTGTGCCTTCCGGCAGAGATAAGCCAACTGTTGCCATCATAAACGCCAGGGCGGTTCCGAGCGGTATCCCTTTTGTTACGAAGACTTCAATAACCGGTACGATTGCTGCTGCGTTAGCGTACATAGGAACAGCGAGGATTACCGCAGCCGGCACAGTCCACCATCCGCCATTGCCCAAATAGGTGGCAAAAAAGTTTTCAGGAACATATCCGTGCATGGCAGCACCAATACCAATTCCAATTATGATGTAAACCAAAACACCGCTGACAATTTCCCACGCTTCTCGCGATATTCCGGGCAGACGATCCCGAAACGATGGATCCTCTGCCTCATGATATTCTGTATTTGACTGGTTGGAGTTCGCAATGATTTTTTTGGCCCAGTCAGAAAGCAGGGGTTCTAAATTGAACTTTCCTAAAAACCATCCGCCAAACGTACCCAGCAAAATTCCCGACCCCGCGTATATCAGTGTGGTTTTTACGCCAAACATGCCGATGAACATCGCAATTGCGATCTCATTTACAAGCGGTGAGGTTATCAAAAACGCGAACGTTACGCCCAGCGGTATCCCACCCTGCACAAAACCGATAAACAGAGGTACGGACGAACAGGAGCAAAAAGGTGTGACCGCTCCAAAAAGTGCTGAGATAAAGTACTCCAAACCATATAGCTTTTTCCGGTGCAGAAACGACCGAAGCCGTTCAACCGGAAAATAGGCGTTTACGATTCCCATCAGGAAAACGATGATAAAAAGCAGAATGAGTATCTTTATGGTATCGTATACAAAAAAGTTCAGGGCTGTTCCAAGCTGTGAATCCGGACTTAATTGTATCGTGGAAAAGATGAGCCAGTCTGCAAATGATTGAATCCATTCAAACATAGTATGAACCTGCTTCTAATTTTTTAATTTGATGACGTACTGCAGCAAGAATTGCCCATGCTGCCATCAAGAATAAACTTGGGATCGCCAACAGTTGGAAAACCCTTTGAAACCCAGCGATCCAGACCAAATTTCATGTTTGCCACGAGGTTGTTGTCGAACCCATTGTGAATGAGAAAATTAACAGCTCTCAGGCTTCTTTCTCCTATTCGACACACAACCACTACCTGCTCATTTTTTGGAATATCGTTATAGCGATTTTCAAACTCAGATAGTGGAATGTGCATGATTTTTGGCGCATCAAACGCCAGTTGTTCAACTTCATCCTGTTCACGTACATCAACCAGTAATGCGCCGTCTTTAATCCACGTTTGAGTCGTTCCGGGACATATTTCTTTTATTTGATCTTGTGTCCATTGTGCTTCTCTTGATTTATTTACTGTTCCAATAATTTTTTGATTTCACTTACCTGGGCCACTCGTCCCTTAATGTGAATTGTGTCGTCAATGAGCAGCACAGGAGTTGTTAATACGTTGTATTTTAACATCTCTTCCATGTCTTCTACTTTCTCCACATCCGCCTGAATACCTGTGTTCTCTAAGGCTGTCAACACATTTTGATAGGTGGTTTTACATTTCGGGCAACCGGGGCCAAGAATTTTTATTTTTTTCATGTCTGTTTAACTATGTTTGTGATTTTTAATTTCATCGTAAATATACGAACAATTACCCATTTATCGTAATTTTGCGATTAATAGCTTGATTGTTTTTATCTATTCAGCGATCATCAGGGAAGTTTTGGGCTGAGAAATATTTATTTGAGCTGAAACCACATTAGCTCAAGCTTTCACAAAATGGAGAAAGGTCTGCTGCGAATGACAAGGCTTCATTATTCCATTTTGATAAATTAGCGCATATGGGGCTGCTGCCCCTGTGAAGCCAGCGGCTTGACTGATATAAGCCCTGAATGGGCGGCGAATGCCTGCCAACTTCGACCATAGGGCGATGCCTGATGTTATGCTTAAGCCCTTTTCAGGGCTTTTTTGCTTGTTGCTTGTCTCTGCTCAATTATCAAATGTTTATAGAACTGCTTAACATTACTTTGACTGTGAAACATATTAGTTCCTTTTTGGAAGCAGCCTCAAAGTTGTTTAAATCCGTGATTGGTTACGACCACCAAACTCACGCTTTAAAACGCATACTGTGCAAGCATTTTAATGCCTGCGATCAGCAAGACGATGGAGAGCAAATATTGGATGTAATACGCCTTCACCGATTTTACGCCAAAACGGGAACCGATAAAACCGCCAACCACGACAGGGATGACGAAGTAGAGAGCCAGAGGCCACTGTATCTGTGTTGAAACCGCATGGCCAATGATTCCGCTGGTTGAATTGACAAGAATAAAAAGTGCGCTTACAGCCGCAATATTTTTCAATTTTCCCCAGCCAAGGAAGAGCATAAACGGAGTTAGAAAAATACCGCCGCCCACACCAATCAGTCCCGAAGTAAATCCGATAACCAAACCTGAGAGTAGCGCGACAGGAATATAAACCGGTTTGTTTTGCTCTATTTCTTCTTTTTTCAAGGTTCTCAAGAAGACGATTCCCGCCATTAATAAAAGAACCATACCGACAATCGTGAAAAACAGATTGGCACCTACAGTAACATATCCGCCTAAAAAAGCAGCGGGGATTGACGTCACTGCAAACGGCCAAAATAGGGACCACTCAAAATGTCCGCGGCTGCCGTAGTTATAAAGCGCGATGGATGATACCAGGATATTGAGGATCAACACCACGGGAACCAGTTCCGGAGAAAAGTAACCGGTGAGCGTAAGTACAGCTATGTAACCCGAAGCGCCGCCATGGCCGACAGATCCATAAATAAAGGCAATCAATAAAAACAGCAGTAGCAGGTAAAGTGGAAACTCCATTATATTCTGAATTCAGACTGCTGGTATACTATTCGGTATCCGTTTCCTCTTCAATTATATCATTCACCCAGGTCATGGCCGCCATCATGCTGGGCATTCCAAGAGTTGGAAGAAGCAAAAGTACCACTTGGTGAATCTCTTCTTTTGTGCAGCCTGCATCCAGGGCCTTGCGCGTATGAGAGTGAACAGCTCCCTCTTTTTGAGCTCCGCAAGACATTGCCAGTTTCACAAGCTCTCTTGTTTTCTGATCGATGGGTCCGGCGTTGTGAACGGCATGGCCCAACTGGGCATAGGCCTGGCCTACTTCGGGGTATTCCACTGTAAAATCGATGAAGGGCTGTGGGATATCTGACATAGTTGTTTGAATTTGATGGAATAAAGGGATTTATTTTAATCTAACATATTTCTAAAAGGAATTAAAAATTAACCGTATGGATATACAATAACCCACTTTATTGCCGCCATCATGAAGGGCATTCTCATTATTATATTTCGTATCTGCTCCAAACTTACTACCGGATTGTTTTTGCTGTTATCCTGAATTTATCCAATCAACAGCAACCAAAGATAAAGCCCAAGCAATGTAAAAAACAGTGTGGGAATGGTGAGTATGATTCCGACTTTAAAGTAATATCCCCAGGTGATTTTCACTCCTTTTGTTGATAATACGTGCAGCCACAGCAGGGTTGCCAGCGAACCGATTGGGGTGATTTTTGGCCCCAGGTCAGAACCGATCACATTCGCATAGATCAGCGCTTCCCTCATCAATCCTTCCGTTGATGTGGCCTGGATAGCCAGCGCATCAATCATTACCGTAGGCATGTTATTCATCACAGAAGAGAGAACTGCTGCCAAAAAGCCCATCAGCATCGTGCCTGCAAAAAGTCCCTGGTCGGCGCCTGACTGAATCACATCAGCGAGCAGGTCGGTCAGACCCACGTTTTGCAATCCGTACACTACAACGTACATCCCGATGGAAAAAACGACAATGGCCCACGGCGCATTTCGCAACACTTTTCGTGTGTCAACCGCCTTGCTGTTCATTCCCATCAGCGAGAAGAAAATGGCGATGGTTCCCGCCACAAACGAAACCGGAATATGCACAAATTCGGCTGCAAAATAGCCGATCAGCAGAATGCTCAAGATCACCCACGACATCTTAAACATTTTGTGATCACGAATGGCTGATTCGGGTGGTTTCACATCATCAAGAGAATAGCTTTTCGGGATATCTTTTCGATATACCAGGTACAAAACCAGCAAGCTGGCCAGTACCGCGAAGAAGTTCGGGACAATCATCCGGCTGGCATATTCCACGAACCCGATCCCAAAGAAGTCGGCCGAAACGATATTTACAAGGTTACTTACAATCAGGGGGCTGGATGCTGTATCCGCAATAAAACCGCTGGCCATGATAAATGGCAGAATCATTCTCTCTTTAAATTTCAGCGCCCGCACCATAGCCAGTACAATAGGTGTGAGGATTAGGGCGGCACCGTCATTGGCAAAAAACGCGGCCACAATGGATCCGAGAAGCGTTATGAAGATAAACATCTTGAGTCCGCTACCGTTGGCGAATCGCGCCATATGCAGGGCCGACCATTCGAAGAACCCAATCTCATCCAGTATAAGCGAGATGATGATAATGGCCACGAACGTAAGTGTGGCATTCCACACAATTTCAGTTACCGTAATTACATCCTGGAAACTGACAACCCCGGCTATCAGTGCAAGTACGGCTCCGATGGTGGCCGACCATCCAATGTTTAAGCCTTTCGGCTGCCAAATAACAAGAACAAGTGTAAAGAGAAAAATAAGTGAGGCAATAATCGCTAATGACATAATTTTGTATGTACGTCTTTTTTTTAGAGATAGTTTGTTTTAAATACTGAGAATGAGTGATTCTTTCATGAACCATCTTCATTTGTCCTGTCGGCCGGAACCGTTAAAACCGGGATTTTGGTTTTTCGAATCACCTGCAGGCTGACTCCACCGAGAAACAAGTCGCTCACATAGCCGCGTCCCTGACTTCCCATAATAATCATGTTTGCATCTATTTCATCAGCGATATCCAGGATCTGTTTTACCGGTGAGCCATATTTTATAATCGTATTAACAGATGTCTGCGTAGCACTCTCAAGATCGGTTTTTAGTTTCGCCAAATGAGCAGAATCTTCTTCATCAAATTCCCGGAGTCTGTCAGGATCATCCACCCCCGGCCTGCCGCTCGCTTGTACATGTAAAAGAGTGATCTGTTTTGTGTCTTTCCGGGAAAATGATTTAACCACATCGAACGCCCGTAGCGAAGTTGACGAAAAGTCAATGGGCAGCAGAATGTGTTGCAAAGAATCCCGGCATGATTTCACGCAGTATAGTTTCCGTTCTTCAAGTGCCGACTCTTCTGACACGGAGAGGTTAATCAGGTACACCGGCAGCGGACACCGCTGTAAGAGTTCGGTGGCTGTACTGCCCAGCAGAAATTCTCTGAATTTATTATATCCCCTGTTACCGATGATGATGTAATCGGCACCTGCTTTTTTTGCCGCTTCCATTATTTGAACGGGTGAATAGGCATTGATGCCAATATCCACTTTTGCTTCAACCTCAAAATCGTGAGGTTCCAGCTTTTCTTTGTATTTCTCCAGCTTTTTCTTGTAGGACTCTTCATCTGCTGACCCTATTCCACCCGGGTAGGGAATGCTTACAGATGTATAGAGCGTAAATTTTTGGGTACCGTATTTTTTAAAATGAGCCAGGCAATCTGTGATGATGTCGCTGGCCTCAGATTGGTCGAGTGCTACAAGTGCATGATCGAAATTCAAACTCATATCGTTTTCTCTTTTTGATTGGTATTGCTCAACATTCTTTCCAGCACACGATCTTCCGGAATCCATGGAATCGCATAGAGACGTTCTGCGTGCTCCTTATCCATTTTTTCCAAAAGTGGAATTTCGGCCGCAGCTCTTTGCTTTAAGAGCGGGTCATTTACAACCGTGGCCGACATACTTTGATTAGCCACCCATGCGTAAGGCTCAATGCCGGATCTTCTGAGATCATCCTGAAGTTTTGCAGCTTCCGTAATCGGTGTCGTCTCAGGCAATGATACAATAATCAGTTTCGCATAGTCCGGATCCTGAAGATACATGTACGGGGTTTTCAGTTTATCCGCATCCATATGGGTATTTCGCAGCACCTCTTTGTGATAGCTTCCGGTGGTGTCGAGCAGCAGCAGGGTGTGTCCGGTTGGGCGCTGTATCTACAACCACGAACTTCCGTTTCGCCTGATGAATGGCTTTAGAAAACGCCTGAAATACTGCAACTTCTTCCGTACATGGCGACTCCAGATCTTCCCGAAGCAGCTTCAGCTCGTCGTCTGTTTTGTTTTTTCCTTTCTGCTTCAGCACTTTTTCGATATAGGCCTGCTTTTCGGCGTGCGGATCAATCCGGTCGACTTCCAGATTTTCAGGCAGCTTCAGATCACCAATGTGATCCATCAGGTGTGCAGCCGGATCGGTTGTAGTGAGATGAACCGGATAGCCTTTTTGAGCGAGCCGAAGCGCGATGGCTGCTGCAATTGTCGTTTTACCGACACCACCTTTCCCCATCGTCATTACCAGGCCGTGATCTTTATCGTCGATGATGTCTTCCACCATCTGTTCAAGGCCGGGAAAATCACTCTCGTGATCTTCTGTCAAAATAGATCCGCTGTTATTTTTAATCTCTTCTTTATCAAGCGGTTCAAACACTTTTCTCAATTTCTCGATACCAAGCAGGTTGTAAGGACGAAGCGGAAATACCATCTGTTTCATCTCTTTGAGGCGTTCCGGCATATTTTCCAGTATCTCATCAGCCATCGCCTTCATTTTTTGGGCAAACGGATCCGATTCATCCACCGGTTCAAAATAGCCGTTGATGAGAAGCAGCTGACTCGCCAATCCCATCTCCTTCAGCTCTTGTCCTGATCGATCCGCTTCACGAAGTGCTGAAGCGTCGGGTCGGGTTACCAGATAAATGGTTGTAGCATCCTTATCTTTAAGCCTGTCCACCACTTTTTGATAGCGCTCCTGGCTGGTTTTCAACGCCGATGACGGGCCGATACACGATGCTCCATCAGGATTCGATTCAATAAATTCACTCCAGGCAGCCGGCAGTTCCAGCAGGCGCAAGGTGTGTCCGGTTGGAGCCGTATCAAAGATAATCACATCATAGGGCTGATTCTCTCCATCTCCTGCAACATATCGGGCAAATTCGTCAAATGCCGCGATCTCCGTTGTGCATGCTCCGGAAAGCTCCTCTCTGATCTTGTTGATTTCCTCTTCGGGAAGAATTCCCTCCATGGGGGATGTAACCCGGTTTCGGTACTCCTCAGCCGACATCTCAGGATCGATATTCACCGCGTGCAGATTTTCTACTCCGTTAATCGGCGTGACCTTTCTCGGTCACATTGGTTTCGAGAACTTCTTTTAAATTTGAGGCGGGATCTGTGCTGATCAGCAGTACCGTTTTGCCTTCATCGGCCAGTTTGACTGCTGTTGCACTTGCAAGCGAAGTTTTACCAACGCCTCCTTTACCTGTGAAAAAGATATATGGTGTGATTTGTGGTAAGTTCTTCATGATATTGGTGTAAAAGTTTTGAAATTTCTTTGCGGCAGTAATTCCCCTCTTGAGAGGGAAAGGCTGATGAAAACGCGTAGCGTATTCAGTCAGCGAGGGGTGTGTTTCAAAGCGTTGATAAAAGTCTAATGCTTATTCATAGCTTCCAATCCCGCGAACACACCCTGATTACAGAACTGATGCTGCGCACGTTCTGATTCTGCCCTCAGAGGGATGATCCATCAACCTGAGCATCCACGGGACCTGACAGCGTTGAGATCTGTAAAACTCTCGACGCTGTCAGGACTTTCGCTCCGCTCCAGACGCTGACAGGTCTTATTTCATTAACAACATCCGCTTCCAGGAGCACAGCCATTAGCAGGAGCTGCGTGGGTACTCCCAACAAGTTTGTTTGCATAGTTCAATAATGTTGCTGAAACAGGAACCTGTTGTGCATTTTAATCCGGTTTGCATATGCTTTAGCCATCTGTTCTTGTCAATCCCAGCTTCTTTTGACCTCTTTAAAAGTGAGATTTTAGACAAGTCTCACAACCGGCTGCAACGGATGCACCTAATCGCAACAAGAATATCTACCTTTTCACTGTAGTCAAACTCTTTACTTATGTGATTCCATCGTTTTGTTCATTTGAAGCTTCATTTAACATTTCTAAGTCCGGCCCATTTTAAGTAGAGTAGTTCGATCCGGATACCCACCTTCCGACATCATCTCGCCGTTCATTAAAATGAATTGGGAAGCACTTCAGTGCCACCTTTCTGAAGTCTTGTTAAAACCGGCGGATTGGCTTTAAAGGCTTCCGGCTCCTGCCCTAAATTATAGCGTTTTACTTCTACGCCTTTTGATTTTAGCCATTTAACATCATTTGCAAAATCTGCAAGTGAATCGTCCACGTCAGGTCCGCACACTCCGGTGCTGCAACACATGGCAGGATCGTATACTTCAATTAATGTCTTGGTCTCGGTCTGATTACTCATTTTTAATTGGTCTTATTATTTAAGGGGTCGTTTTATTCAATCGTAAAATTACGATGATAATTTAGACATCCAACCTTATTTCTTTTTTTGGTTTTGCAGTCTCATGAAATGAAGACGAGGTTGAAAAAAATCCTTATATTAATGTATGATATTGATTATCAAGCTGATTGAAGTCGTTTTAATAATTTCGATCAGTACTTTTAATAATTAAAGACGATCATTATGCCTTTTTATGATACAGTGTACAGAATGTGATGAGATTATCGAGTTTCGATCTTCTTTGAAAAAAGCAGGAGATGGTTCATCACTTAATGTGAAAACTGCGGATCTAAGAGTTCACCCAGGTTTTCAGCGGAATTCGCTAACCGGTTCAAAGGGAAATCATCAACTCTGCCCACGGGAGGTTGCTGTTCCGGTGGTATGTGAATATTTGAAGGTACCGGATCCTGAAACAAGAGTATCTCAATAATTTTGTGTGTTCTCCTTTTCAAAATATGACTGAAAGAATTTTTTCATAGCTCAAATTCGACGCTGTCAGGACTTTCGCTGTGCTACAGACGCTGACAGGTCTGTTTATTCGCCATACTTTTTTGCAAGTGCAACCTGTCCCGCATGATAGGCGGTATGTGTTGTTATTCTGCCAAGAGCTTCCGCACGGGTAACTGTGCCAAACTCGGCCGTGGTGACCTCGCCATCCCAATCCTCGATATCTTTAATAGCAGCTCCCAGTTCATCTCCCGCTCTTTCTATGAGCTCCAGCAGAGGTTCAAGCTCATCAAACTGTCCGTGGTCTTTGGCAATGGAGCCGATGGTTTGAGCTTTTAATTTCAGCTCTCGTCCGAAGACATTCTTGGCAAATAACAATTCCACTTCCGCGATGTGGCGCATCAGCCAGCCCACGCTGTTGCTATCGCTGTGAACTCGTTTCAGTAAGTCCTCTTTTTTCATGCTTTCCAGCTGATTGGTTAAACGGGTTCGTCCCATCTTCCACATGTCGTAAAATAGTTGATTGTTCATAATCTTTTAATTTTTAGTTTCTATTCTTGTTGGGTCTATCTTGTTTTTTGTGAACTCTTCTGCAGCCTGCTTGGCGGTTGTCAAAACCGGGCACCAAACATTCGGGATATCTACATCCTGTTCTCCTTTCGCCATTTTCTCCCAGCCCGATCTCATTTTTCTCAAATTCAACAGAGAAGCAACAAACATGATCATCATTCCGCTCATCACCATTATAAAGCTGAAGACAAGTTCCATGCTATATGTGGAGAAGAATTGAAGTTCAAATCCGCCGTACTTCATCACTAGATAGAGGCTCCAAAGCAGGAGACTTAAGATGGTCATCGAGATAAATACCGCTGAGTAAGCGTTAAGGTTTTTTGTCGAAAAAGGTTTGATATTACTCATAGGACTGTTTTTATTGATCTTTGAAAGTTTTAATGAAGGTATTACGCCCTGGTGTGTAATCAGTGTAGTTTTATTCCGTATGTTCTTTGGTTTCAAATTCAGCTTCTTAAATTTATTTGATAAAACGAGTGCACCTTTTTCCGCATGTTTCAATAAAAATCAACCTCCATTACGGAGCATGTCAGCGAACGGATTGGGGAGCGGACTCTCTTCAACTGCTTTTGCTGCTTTTTCAACATCATATTCCACACGAATAAATTCAACGTTTAGTCCATTGGAGCGGGACAAATCCAGGTCATCTTCCCACTCCAGCGTCACATAACAGGCACGCGGATCGCCATCCTTCGGTTTTCCCACGGATCCGATATTAATCGCATGGCGAAAGTTCCCATCGCTGTCTTCCAATCTTTTGTAATAAGGTTTGTGGGTGTGGCCAAACGCCATGATATGCGCGTTTGCTTTCTCCATCATTCGGATCATGCTTTTATCGGGTCGGTCTTCGAAAAGATATTCATTAATTTTTCTGGGGCTTCCATGTACAAGCAGCAGATGACAGGGATCCGTATTCACCCCAAACTCAACTCTGAGATGTGCGGGAAGTGACCGTAAATACTTTCGATTCTCTTCAGAGATAATCTTATTGGTGTAGGTGATGGATTCAACACCCCTGGCTTCATCTTCTTCATTTTTGTAAGCGCAGCCGCAGTCATCACTTTTCAATCCGACACCCTGGTCATAATTTCCTGCAATGACCGGAATTCCTTTTTCTCTGATCGTTTCAATCACTTCATTTGGATAGGGCGCATATCCAACAAGATCCCCAAGGCAATACACAGCATCAGGTTTACGGTTATAGATATCATTAAGTACTGGTTTAAGGGCATCAATATTTGCATGTATATCACTAAAAAGGGCGATTTTCATAAGTCAGCAGCAGGTTTTTACAAGTTTAGAAGATAGTTCTGATAATAAGTTATCGAGTTCACTGACTCCATCCGGATTCAGGCAGTAGCAGGTGCGAACACCATCTACAGTCCCAGAAATTAAACCGGCGTCTTTCAGAGCTTTCAAGTGTTGTGATACAGTAGATTGCGCAAGTGGAAGTACATCAGCTAAATCACCACAAAAACAAGAATTTTGCTCCATCAAAATTTTTATGATCTCAATCCTTGCAGGGTGGCCCAGGGCTTTGGCTATTGCCGCAGATCGTTCAGTTTTGAGATCGTCCAATTTTATCTTTTTGGCTCGTATCATAGTTATTTATTGATGATGAAAAACTTTTTCTGACAGTATCCGATATTCAGAATACAACAAAATATCAGTTTCTTTCGATTGGTACAGTTCGCCTCTCAGTGAAATATTTATTGATGGATTTCGTAGCCAGTTCTACTTTACATCGAATTGTGTACATGGCAGTACCTCATAATTTTAAAAATCAATACATTTGTTGGATGTCGTCTACATTTAAATAATACTTATTTAATATTTATGGTTAGCCGGTTAGGGAAAGATACCTGACCGACTGATTTTAGAACTGGTGAATGACTTATGCCAGATCCAGTTTGCCTTCATACCGTTCCAGTTTCACCCATGTATCGTAAAATACCGCGCTGCCGCCAGCAATATCACTAAAGGCTGTGTTTTTAAGATGCGGGTCTACCGCCATCACGGCATTGGCATGGATACCACGGCCCCGGCGTTCATCGCCTTTAATCACATCGCCATCAACTACGGTATCTCTGGCGCCATTTCCCCACTGGCCAAAGCCAAGTGAAAAAGTAATGGTTCCGGGCCG